>CAIVNT010000144.1 GCA_903907305.1 uncultured Ignavibacteriota bacterium | reverse complement strand
GGGCGCTTGTTCGCGATCCAAAAAAGTTAGGGTTTTTGAAGGATCTGCCGATCGAAATAATCGAAGGAGATCTTTTCTCCAACGCCGCATTGGAAAAAGGGATCGCCGGAACCAATTACGTCTATCATGTAGCAGGATTAGTCGCAGCAAAATCCAAAAAGGAATTCTACAGGGGAAACAGAGATGCTACGCGCAATATCATCGAGATCACAGCCCGTGTCAATCCAACAGTAAAGAAATTCGTCCACATCAGCAGCCAGACCGCTGTCGGTCCGGGGAAAGGGATGTCCCCCGTAACAGAATCGACCGCGCCGAATCCGCTGACGACATACGGAAAGAGTAAACTCGCCTCGGAATACGAAGTGCTCAAGTTCAAAGAGAAACTTCCGGTGACGATCCTGCGTGTCTCAGCGGTCTATGGACCGAGGGATACTGCAACATTCGACTATTTCAAATCTGCGTATATGGGATTCGAACTGCTGATCGGCTTCCACGACACATATGTAAGCCTTGTTCACGCAACAGATCTTGTTACGGGAATCATCCTTGCCGGGGAAAAAGAAGCGGCGATCGGTCAGACATATTTTCTGGGGAGCGAGCAGTATTATACGTGGAATGAGATCGGCTATGTCACAAAAAGTGTGCTGAACAAAAAATTGATCCGGGTCCGAGTACCAAAGCCGCTCGTCTTTGTGATCGCGGGAATCTCAGAGATTGCTTCCAAATTCAAAGCAAAACCATCGGTGCTGAATTTTGAGAAAGCGCATGATCTAACGCAGGATAACTGGTGCTGCGATATCTCCAAAGCAAAGAATGAACTGGGATATCGGCAGGAGGTAACACTTGCGGATGGCGTAAAGGAAACGATCAATTGGTATCTTGACCATAAATGGATGTAATAACGAACGTTCGAGCTTCTTCAAAAGACTGCTCTTCAAATCAACGCCCCGCTTCATCCGCCCGTTCAAAATAATACTGGGCGGAATCCTTCTTGCCCATCGCATCATAGAGAAGTGAGAGATTCAAATTCACTTCTTTCTTCCCGGGTTCGATCATTCGGGCATTCTGGAGGTCGTGCATGGCTGCATCATATTGCTGCAGTCTGAATGATGACATTCCGCGAAGGATCAGTGCCTGGACATTCTCCGGCTCGGACTCTATGACAATAGAAAGATCCGAGATCACTTCACGATATTTTTTCTTCTCCGCCAGCAGAATTCCCCGATGAAGATATGCTTGAATAAAAGCACCATCATACGAAATTGCACTGGTAAAATCGGATATCGCACTGTCCGCAGCATTCTCCCCCATAAAGAGAAGTCCCCGGTTGTAATATGCCACCGAATAAGAAGGCTGCAATGCAATCACTTTATCAAAGTCTTTTCGCGCTTGTTCCCGTTCTCCCCTCACTGCGGACAAGTATCCGCGCATATTCAGTGCGTTGGGATAGTTGGGAGCAATTTCGAGTGCGTGCGTAAAGTCGGCATATGCTTTGTCATATTTTTTTCGGGCAAAGAAATGCTGCCCGCGGCTGAAATATGAAATGGGGAAATTCGGATAATGCTGTATAGCATCGGTCCACAATGTTTCACTGTCTCTCCATACCGTCACACGATTCCACGTTACAGTACCGTACGAAAGAACGATCACTCCAATGATCACTGCGGCACCTTTTTGGTCCGGAAAACGGGGCACAATAAACTGCTGGCACAAAACCGAAATGACGACAAGCAGTCCCAAGATAGGAACATACATGAATCTATCCGCTGCTATCATACTGCCGAACGAAACGAATTGGAGTGTCGGAAGAAGTGCGATTGCAAAGAATGCGAGCGGCACCAACAACTGCTCTGCTTTTTTGTGGAAATAAAAAATGGATCCTGTTGCAAGAATCACCGCTGCCAGCGCACCGTACATTTCCACAGGGAGTCTTCCGCCTACGGCCTCAGGAAATGGATAGACCGATGATAAACCAATCGGAAGAATTGTTTTTGCGACATAAAAAATAATATTGTATCCCGCGATGGAGACAGTTTCGAGCAATGAATATTTTTTTCCGACAGTCAATCCTCCGGCAGAACCTAAGGAATAAAGCACGAGTCCCGCAAAGAAGACCGAAATGATCAGGAGCGGGAACAAACTTTGGGCAGTCCGTTTTAGCGGACGGCCGATGATCATTGCCTCTGCGAACAGGAAGAACGGAAGGAACATCACTGTCGCTTTTGAGCAGAGAGCACAAAGGAATAATCCGATCGACAACAGATAAAACCGGACAGGATACTTTTCTTCATTCTCTACAGAACGATAATATGCCAGCATCGATCCGATCAGAAAGAGTGTCGAAAGAGTATCTTTGCGCGCACTGGTCCATGCAACTGCCTCCACATGAAGCGGATGAATTCCGAACAACAGTGCAGCAAGGAATGCTGTTTCATCGCTGAATTTCCATTTTTTGATCAGTCCAAAGATCAGAACGGTTGTCGTGACATGAAGGAACAAACTTGTGAAATGGACAACGAACGGATCGAGACCGAAGAAATGATACTCAACGGCAAACGATAGAACGACGAGAGGAACATACTGAGCCACATAGAACGAGGAGAACATCGTCCCGATATTCTGCACGGAAAGCGATGTGATGTCAGGATTATTGACAAGATAATATCCGTCATCCCAATTGGTAAAACCATTCCGCACAGTCGGAAAGAATACTGCAAGGGTGGCAATGATAATGATCGCCGTATAAATTGTCTGCCGATCGTTCTTCATAATAATGCGGAATTACTCTCCTTTCCCGAAAATGTAGTCAAAGTTTCATCATCGTCCAAAAATTTCCATTTCTCCTCCGTTGTTTGTATTTTGAGTGCATCATGAGTATTGGAATTGAAATAGCTCTCCTTGTATTGCTGATTATATTGAACGGAATTTTGGTTCTCTCCGAAATTTCCATTGTTTCCTCACGGAAACCCCGACTTCAGTACCTGGCCAATAAAGGAAATTTGCGGGCAAAGATCGCTCTCGATCTGGCGAATTCTCCTGACCATTTTTTATCCACAGTTACGGCAGGAATCACCCTGATCGGCATCCTTGCCGGTGCATTCGGCGGTGCCACAGTGTCCGAATCGCTCGCGGAATATCTTGTCCTCATCCCATGGCTCGCTGTCTATGCAGAACCGATGAGTCTTGCGATCGTTGTCGTTTCCATAACGCTGCTGACCATCTTTGTCGGTGAACTGATCCCGAAACAGCTCGGACTGAGAAATCCGGAACGTGTCGCTTGCGCTATCGCTATTCCGATGCGGACACTCTCCGCCGTATTATATCCCATCGTACGTCTGCTGACGGTGATCACCCGCGCCGTCATTCGTTCGTTAGGCATCAAGGACAGTAAGGACCAGTCGTTCACTGAAGAAGAAATCAAAGTGATGCTGGAAGAAGGAACTCGCGCCGGAACGTTCAACGAAGTGGAACAGGAAATGGTCGAGCGGGTATTCCGGTTGGCGGATCAGAGCGTGAACGCACTGATGACACCCCGCACTGAGATCGTCTGGCTCGATACAGAGGATCCGATCACAGAAAACTTCAAGAAGATCAAAGAAAGTTCCCATTCATTTTTTCCCGTCTGTAAGAACGGGATCGATAATGTTCTGGGGGTCATCCACGTGAAGGATCTCTTCTCCGCATCATTATCCGGTCCCATCACATCACTGGAACACCATCTTCGCAAACCTCTCTATATTGTGGAGAATGTTCTCGCCGTCCAGCTCATCGAAAAATTCAAGGAATCAGGAACGCATTTCGCATTCCTGGTGGATGAATACGGCGGCATCCAGGGACTCCTGACGTTGAACGACATTCTGAAAGCAGTGGTGGGCGAAGAAATTGACGTGGAAGAAAAGACGAATCATTATATTGTGCAGCGGGAAGACGGTTCATATCTGATCGACGGAGCGCTGCTCATCACCGAATTCCAGGATCTGTTCAGGATCGATCCGCTGTCCG
>CAIVNT010000143.1 GCA_903907305.1 uncultured Ignavibacteriota bacterium | reverse complement strand
GCGAATACGGGCGTGAGTGAACAAAAGATGAGGATCCCGAACAGATAATTTTTCATGGTCATAGTTCCCTCTATTTCTTCAATGCAATAATGCGGATGATAGATGATTGCGGAGTGTACCCGGTCATTTCGATCGTATAGGTTCCGGCAGGAGCCTGAATTCCCTTGATATTATTCCCTGCCCATTTTGTCCTGAAGACCCCTGCGGAATGATTTGAGTTGCTCACGAGTGTTCTCACCGGCTGCTCCATTTGATCGTAGACAATAATGGAGACGGTGGATGATGAACCGCCGGAGGACGGTACGCCGTATTCGACGGTCGTTGTGTCGGCGAATGGGTTCGGAAAATTCTGTTTCAAAAAGAAATCAGGCGGCGGTGTGCCGATGCTGGTCTGCGGACCGGTAGTGGTTTCACCGACACAGGATCCGAATAATAGTGTGATGGAAAAAATAAGCAGTGAAAATTTCATCAGTTTCATTGTCGACCTCTTTGTTGTTCTCTTATAAAATATCATTCTCCACATAAACCGCAATCACGTAAATACGTGATGGGTTACATCCGTGCGGTACGGCACACTATGGTTTATCAATAATCAATATTGCTCCGAATTACCGTGGGACGAAAGCAATAGCAAAATTTTTCCCTTCGAAAGATCGAAGTGTGCTGTATTGCTATTGTAAAATGGACGAAGTTTTCTTCAGAGGCAATAACGTGAATGTGTGACGGAGGAAATTAGGCAAGGTGCTTCGAAAAAAATCGGACGATCTTGTCCTCATATTCTTTTTTTCCGATGTCATGCACATCGCTGTGATGCGCGCCGGCAACGAACCAGAGTTCTTTCGGCTCATTTGCAGTGATGAAGAGTTCCTGCGTGTATTGGTATTTGATGAACCGATCCTCTATCCCGTGGATGAAGAAGATCGGCGCGTGAATGTTGGAGACCGCCGCAAGCGGAGAAACTTGTCGATGCTTGAACTGTCCGATCGTTTCACTCCGCTTCATGGCGATGTTGCGGAGGAAATGCCACGGCAGACGCATCAGTCGTTTTTGATAATCAACGGTGATCTGCCGGAGCGTTGCGAAGGAAGCTTCTGAGACGACGGCGCGGATTCGCGGTTCGATCGATGCTGCCTGTAGTGCAATCGCTGCTCCCATCGACGTGCCGAACACGCCGATATTTCCGACAACGATCTTCTTTTCCGCACCGATGCTGCGGACGAGATCGACAGCTTTCTGCACATCATATTTCTCATGATAACCGTAGGTGCAGTGGCGGCCGCCGCTCTCGCCGTGTGCGCGCGAATCGTATACAAGCACGTGAAAATGATGGTCATGAAATGCTTTTGCAAGGAGCAGTCCGCTCATTTTATTATCGCCCACTCCATGCAGATAAATGATCGTGCCGATCGGCGAATCAGCAGGGATGAACCATGCGCTAAGCTGGGATTCTCCGTCACTTGCCGTGAAGCGGAGATCGTCGAATGCCAGTCCAAGCTGTGAAGGGGAAACGGGAAGGCCGCGGTGCTGGTAGAAACTCTCGCCGCGCCGGCGGGGATTCAGCAGCATAATGGGACTGACCACGAATACCAGAGCCGATGCCGTCAGCAGGAATGCAAAAAAGGAAAAGAGTATGATAAGAAGGATGCTCATAGATGGAGATTGTACCGTCCCTGTTGACTTTTGTTACGTGATGATCTTTTTTATGGCACTGCAAACCCGAAGGATTTCCACTTCCGTATTATAGAAATGCGGAGCGATGCGCAGTTTCCCTTCACGGATGGAAACAACGATCTTCTGTTCATTCAAACCATCGAATACTTTTTGAGCGTTGAGAAGTGTCAACGTAACAATCCCGGAACGCTTCTTATGCTCGCGGGGTGTCCACACCTGTAATCGGTTCCGGTCCGCAAAATCAAAGACAATATCCGTCAGTATCAGCAGATGCCGGTGGATGGAAGGAATTCCCACTTCATTCAGGAGTGCCGCGGATTCACCCATGGCGGCGATGCCCGCATTATTCTGCGCGCCGTTCTCATACCGGCGGGCGGATTCGTCCAGGTCGATCCGGTACTGAAAGAAATTTCCGAAATGATCACGGTTACTTGTCCACCCAATATTGTGCTGCTGAAGTCGTTCCTGCATCTGCTCGGTAACATACACAAAACCGATCCCCATCATTCCCATCATCCACTTATGTCCGCTGCATGCAAGAAAATCGATCTGCGCTTCCATCACATCGATGG
>CAIVNT010000142.1 GCA_903907305.1 uncultured Ignavibacteriota bacterium | reverse complement strand
TCACTGAAGCAGTCTATTAAACTTCTCTTGCGAAGAAAAATTATGAATAGAAGTAACGCAAAGAAATTAGCTCGAGTCTCGGCTTCGTATGTGGTGCTGGTCATTTTCTGCATCATCTCCATCTATCCTGTCTCTCAGGTGTTGACAGTCTCATTGCGTCCGGCAGACAGACTGCTCTCAACGTCACTTGAGATCATACCGGACAATGCTACGATCGACAATTATATCAATCTGTTTAAAAAAACGGACTTCCTGCATTGGATGCTCAATAGTCTTATCATCACGTGTTCGGTCACATTGACAGGAGTATTTTTTGCCGCCACCGCCGGATATGGATTCTCGCGCTATAAGTTTGCCGGGAAAAAGGCTGCGATGCAGAGCATGCTCGTTACGCAGATGTTTCCCGCAACGATGCTTCTTTTGCCGATGTATATCATGCTCGTCAATCTCGGACTGATCAACAGTTATCTTGGGATCATGATCATGTATTCCGCTACGGCATTGCCGTTCTGTGTCTGGCAGATGAAAGGATTCTATGATACGATTCCATCCAGTCTGGAAGAAGCTGGACGCATTGACGGGTGCAGTCAGATGCAGACATTCTATTTGATCGTTCTGCCGCTCGCTGCTCCGGCACTTGTCATCACGGCACTCTTCTCCTTCATGTCTTCGTGGACGGAATATGTTGTTGCCGCACAGATCCTGCAGGATACAGCATTGTGGACACTTCCGATCGGTTTGAAATCCTTTGAATCGAACATGAGCACGGAGTGGGGGTTGTACGGCGCAGCATCGATGCTTGTGACAGTTCCGGTCGTCGTTTTGTTCCTTGTGCTGAGTAAGTATCTCGTTTCAGGGTTGACTCTCGGAAGCGTTAAAGGCTAATCCATTTTACTCTTTTTGATAATCTGTGTATTCTGTGGCAAGAATAACTGCAGAAGAAGAATCTGTATTTTCACTCGCGACACAAACTAAAAATGAATATGGAAAAACCCCGGTTAAATTTCTGGCAGATCTGGAATATGAGTTTCGGTTTTCTCGGAATCCAATTCGGTTTTGCACTTCAAAATGCCAATGTTAGCAGGATCTTCGAAACGCTTGGTGCGAGCATTGATGATATTCCGATCCTGTGGATCGCTGCGCCGACCACCGGATTGATCGTTCAGCCGATCATCGGTTAATTGAGCGACAGAACGTGGGGAAAACTTGGGCGCCGTCGTCCTTTCTTTCTCGTCGGTGCCGTTCTCGCTACGGCGGCATTATTCGTAATGCCGAATTCCCCCTATCTCTGGTTTGCCGCATTCATGCTCTGGGTAATGGATGCATCGATCAATATCTCTATGGAACCGTTCCGTGCGTTGGTTGCCGACATTCTTCCTTCAGAACAGCGTACCACCGGATTTGCTGTCCAAAGCTTCTTCATCGGGATCGGAGCGATTGTCGCATCATCGCTTCCATATGTCTTCACAAATTGGTTTGGCATCAGCAACAGTGCTGCAGCGGGAGCAATACCTACATCTGTTGTCTATTCATTCTACGCCGGCGGCGTCGCATTCCTTGGAGCGGTCAG
>CAIVNT010000141.1 GCA_903907305.1 uncultured Ignavibacteriota bacterium | reverse complement strand
TTGACCGCTCTTTTATTGTTATGGGATGTTCATACCGCATGGCTTTTTGACATTCCAGTCTGCCGGTAGTGACCGAATAATAGATCGCAGCATCAGTTTCCACAGTGTGCATGGTAACGTTAACAGAATCGCGGAACGAATTCCCTGCAGATGAAAAATATGGAACGGAGGTAAATGGAATTTTGAGCGGCATACGTCCGGTTTTTTCGTTGTCGAACCCGCTTGAAGGATCATTTCCGATCTCGAGATGAATTGTTGCTCCGTTGACGACATCGTTGTGTGAAAAGAATAATTCTTTCATCTCGGTTCCGTTCATCCGTGCGGATTGGATATATCGATCTTCCGGTGATTGTTTTCTGGTAATAATGGTGAACCACTTTTTATTCTCAAGGCGGATCTTCACCGAATCGAACAATGGAGCCGTCATCGTATATTCGGGATTTCCCGGTGTCACCTGATACAATCCCATGGCACTCATCACGTACCAGGCGGACATCTGCCCGCAATCCTCATTGCCCGAAAGTCCGTCCGGTCTGTTCGAATACATCTCATTCAGGATCTGTCTCGTTCGTTCCTGCGTTTTGGACGGCGCTCCCGCATAGGTATAAAGATACGCCATGTGATGACTTGGCTCATTCCCGTGTGCATACTGCCCGATCATTCCGGTAATGTCGGATTGCTGTCGTCCTTCGAGTTTACTGGCGGTGGAAAAGAGTTCGTCCAATTTGCCGATGAATTTCTCTTTCCCTCCGTACAAATCCATCATTCCGCCGATGTCCTGCGGGACGAAAAAGCTGTACTGCCACGAATTTGCTTCGGTAAAATCAAGCGAGACCGAAGCGGGACTGAAAGGACTGTTCCACATGCCGTTTTTCTTTCCGCGCATGAATCCGGCCGACGGATCGAAGACGTTACGGTAATTCTGCGAACGCTTGTAGAATCGTTCAGCGGTTTCACTTTTACCGAGTGACTCCGCCGTCCGTGCAATGCACCAGTCATCATACGCATATTCCAGCGTTTTGGAGACAGATTCGGATTCCTTCTCCCCGAGAACGTACCCATTGTTCTTATACGATTGAAGACCGAACTGATCTTTCTCCGCACTGTTGATCATCGCCGTCAATGCTTTTTCTTTGTTGATACCGTAGATATTCTTTGCGATCGCATCAGCGATAACGGAGACGGAATGGTATCCGATCATACAATTGGTCTCATTGGAACTCAATTCCCACACAGGAAGTATTCCGCTCTCTTTATATTGTGCAAGGAATGTATTGACGAATTCTGCTGTCCTCTTCTCATTGATGATCGTCATCAGTGGATGCAGCGCACGGAATGTGTCCCACAACGAGAAGACGGTGAAACGTATTCCATCCTTTGCGGTTCGGATCGTGTTATCCATTCCGCGGTACCGTCCGTCCACATCGGAAAAAATATTCGGTGCGATCATGCAATGATATAATGCCGTATAGAAAATGATCTGCTGGTCTTTTGTCCCGCCGAAGACGGAGATCTTGAATAATTCTTTATTCCATTCCATAACTGTTCTCTTCGCCAATGCATCAAAATCCCAGCCCGGCGCTTCCGCTGCAAGATTCTTTCGTGCGCCGTCCGTTCCGACCGACGACAACGCTACTTTCACGATCAGTTCCTGTTTCGTTCTTGTATCGAACAGCAGTGCGGCTTTTAGGTTTGTTCCTTGTGACGTCCGGCTCTTCCACGCAATGGTATCATTATTCGTAATTGAGATCGATCGTATCGGCAGGGAGAACTGCGCAACAAAATAGAGCCGCTGGTTCTGTGCCCATCCGCGCGAGTGACGGTAACCGCTGATCTCCGTCGTGCCGTTCTGTTCCATTTGCGATTCTATCACCACATCCGGTCCGAGTCCATGATGAAGATCGACGATCACATACGCAGAATCTGTTTTCCGAAAACGGTAGCGATGGATCCCCACGCGAGTTGTGGCTGTCAGATCCACATCGATCAGGCCGTCATCGAGTACGACGTGATAGAAACCCGCAGAGGCAAATTCATTGGTATGGGAAAAGGATGAATGATATTCTTTCGGATCAAGACTCGGTTTTTGAACCATCGGCATCAGCAGGATATCTCCGTAATCGGGAACCCCGGTCCCGCTGAGATGCGTGTGCGTAAAACCAAGAATTGTGGAATCGGAATAATGATATCCGCCGCACGCATCCCATCCCTCAACGCGTGTATCAGGACTCAGCTGCACCATGCCGAACGGTGCGGTCGCTCCGGGAAATGTGTGTCCATGTCCATCCGTGCCGATAAATGGATTCACAAGTGATGCGAATTGGTCTTGACCGAACAGCGTGAGTGAACAGATGATGAGCGTTGAGAGGATCCGCATGTCGATCTCCAAAGAGGAAAGGGAAGATTTGATTGTTGTAAAAATAGGAAATAGTTTCTGCATACGCATCAGAAGAAAGTATAGTGAAAAGAAGCAGTCACCCTGAGCGAGTCCCGACGTTCTTTATCGGGACGAGTCGAAGGGTCCAATAGAGATGAATAAGGAGCCTTCCATATTCACATTGATTCTGCACTGAAACAATCGTAGTTTATTTGAAATGAAACGAATTATCTTCTCTTTTTTTCTTCTTCCGCTGTTCCTTGTCTCACAGCCGACCCTCCAGCAAAAGATCGCTCAGATGGTGATGGTCAGTTTCAATGGCACGACTATTCCGGATTCTATTAAGGTCGATCTTCAGAAACGCGGACTCGGCGGCATCATTCTCTACGCGGGCAATATCACTTCCGCAAGTCAGGTCGCTCTGCTTACTTCCCAGCTCTCCGCTTTGAGTTCATCGCAGCTGTTGATCGCCGTGGACCAGGAAGGAGGAAAAGTGGCGCGCCTCAGTGCGGCGAACGGATTTGCCGCAACGCCGACCGCGTATCATTTGGGAACTCAGTTGAATCGCGAAGATTCCACCCGCGCGAATTCATCGCTCATGGCAGGATGGGTGCGTCAATCCGGCTTCAATATTGATTTTGCTCCCGTGGCTGATGTGAATGTGAATCCGACAAGTCCCGCTATTGGAAAACTGGAACGAAGTTATTCCGCCGATCCGGATACGGTTGCTCGCCATACAGGATGGTTTGTGGAAGAATTCCGCAAGAAAGGTGTAATCACCGCGATGAAACATTTTCCGGGACACGGCAGCGCCGCAGTTGATTCACATCTCGGATTCACCGATGTCACGAATACCTGGTCGTCAAAAGAAATGATCCCGTATCAGACTGCCATCAAGAACGGAACGGTGGATATGGTGATGATCGGACATCTGTTCAATTCAAAGATCGATTCGCTCTATCCCGCATCGCTTTCGGCGAAGACTGTCAACGGATTACTCCGCGATTCCCTGGGATTCACCGGCGTGGTGATCAGTGATGCGCTCACCATGAATGCGATCTCCCTGAACTACGCGATGGACGATGTGATCGAACGGAGCGTCAATTCCGGTACGGATATCCTTCTCTGGAATGCGAATTCGTACAACAACCGCTCGCTGACCGGTTACATTATTGATGTGGTCAGCAAGAAAGTAACGGACGGAAAGATCGCAGCAGCAAGGATCGATACTGCATATAGCAGGATTCAGCGTTTGAAGAAACAGATCCTCACTAATATTTCCCATTCATATGCAGTGAACGTTCCGACTGAAATGCGTTTGGATCAGAACTATCCGAATCCGTTCAATCCTTCCACGACGATAGGATTTACAATCCAGGCACCCGGATTGACCACGCTGAAAGTGTATGATGCGATAGGTCGGGAAGCGGCAACTTTAGCGGACGGATATCTCGAATCCGGCGTGTATTATTCCAAAAACTTCGACGCGTCGAAATTTTCGAGCGGTATGTTCTTCATACAACTCCGTTCAGGAAATACCGTCCAGATGAAAAAGATGATCTATCTGAAATAATATGGTTGTGTTTTCTTCTTCCGTCCCTCGATGAATATTCCTTATATTTCACTCGATAAAACAACATTGTAAAAGGAACAGCATGTCATCCAAAGCAGTCCTCATCACGGGAGCCAACGGCGAGATCGGTCACGGTCTTGTTGCACGCCTCACCGAAAAGAATCCTGATGTCCGCATCGTTGCTATCGATGTTCACCCATTGAGTAAGACCCTGCAGGAAAAATGCCACGAAGTGATCGTCGGCGATATTATGGATTCGTCATTGCTCGATCGTCTGGCGGCGTTCTATGATTTCGGTACCATCTATCATCTTGCGGCGATCCTTTCCACGAAAGCGGAACGCGAACCGGTGCTCGGCCACAGAGTGAATGTAGACGGCACGCTCGGATTGCTTGAACTTGCCGCACGTCAGGCACGAGCGACAGGGGAGAATGTGAAATTTCTTTTTCCGAGTTCCATAGCTGCGTATGGACTTCCCGATGTTCCGTCAAAGATGAAAGCGGGAAAGGTAAGAGAGAACGAATGGCTCGATGCACGGACGATGTACGGCATCAATAAGAAATATTGCGAAGATCTCGGCCGTTATTATAATTGGTATTACCGTCAGATCGATCCGCAGCCAACCACGGCGCACGTCGATTTTCGAGGCATCCGTTTTCCCGGACTCATCAGTGCCATTACATTGCCAACCGGCGGTACAAGTGATTACGGTCCCGAGATGATGCATTACGCAGCACAGGGCAAAGTCTACGATTGTTTCGTTCCGGAAAGCGCCACGCTACCGTTTATGGTGATGCCCGATGCCATCAACGCGCTGCTGCAGCTCGAAGCGACCCCCGCGAAGCATCTCACGCAAGTTGTTTATAATATCGGAGCATTCTCCGTCTCAGCAAAAGATTTCTACGATGTTATCAAGAAAGCATTCCCGAATGCAGAGGTGAATTTTAAGCCGGACTCACTGCGTCAAAAGATCGTTGACAGCTGGCCCGCGGATGTAGATGACACGCTTGCGCAAAAAGAATGGGGATGGAAAGCTGAGTACGATTTCAAACGCTCGTTCGACGAATATCTCATCCCCGCCGTGAAACAGCGGTATACAAAGTAATCCTGTTGGACACCATTTCATGGTGTCCCGATATAGACTAGTGAAGCCATGACTGTCAGTTATGGCTTCACTATTTTAGAGAGTAAGTGGAAAGCACATAGTGCTCCTTCACCGATAATATCGTATCTTACAGTAAAGGAAGAGGAGAATGCCATGCCGGAACAACAGACAATAGAATTACGCTGCAGTAAGAATCCCGACGGGAAGTATAACGCGCGGACCTTTGTGAACGGAAAGGAAGTAAAAGGGAAACAGTATACCATCAACCGCGGGGATCAGTTCTCGCTGGTGCTGGCGTATCAGCAGATCAAAAAAGAATATCCTTCAGGAACGGTACAGATCATAGGCCTGGATAAGAATGCCGAGATGAACATCCTTCATTCGGAGCTTTAGCTGTTGCCGGGCGGATTGTAGTTGCCCACGAGATCGGATTCGATGTTGAGGCGCTTCTTTTTGTCCTCTTCGTGATGGATGCAGATGCAGTTCGCATTGTAGCGCGTAAAGAACTGATCCTTCATTCCGTCGAATTGTTTTCCGAGATTGTCGGTCTGACCAACAAAGATGTGTTTGTGTGACACTTTGTTCATCTCGTCAGTCTCGCGCCGTGTAATAACGTAGACAGCCGCAACCTGCTTGAACAATGTCGTCATCGGATGGATGGCGAATGAGTATTTCTTTCCCGACTCGCCCCGAAACGCTATTTGTGCCATAAGAATCTCCTCAGAATACTACAGTATCGTCAAATTCTGTCTCAATTCCTATTTTGCCGCGTTACGATTCCATGATCATTGTTGTATATCACAAGAATGATTTTTGCCGCAGATTGTACGGATTAAAATTTAAATAATTCATTCCGCCCTCTCTGTGATCTTTTTGCGGTGATAGGTTTGTTACTTTGCTGCTGTCAATAAGTGTTCATTCATCGCTTTTGAAGCCGAATGGAAGAACGCGTCATCATTCTGCGAGAGCGTGTTCTTCAATTGGTCATACCATTCGGGATTTTCACAGACCGATATTGTGACGAACGCTTTGTAGCGGACAGCTCCGTTCCGATGATTCTTTCTCAGATCGTTCACGACGGCAATAATGGATGACATGTCGGCGGAAGGAAACCGCATCCTCATTGTAACAACAACCGGCAGTGCGGACTCGACAACACCGGTATTCTCCGAATGCAGGCAGACAATCAGATTTTTGGTTGCGAATTCGATCAATGCTTTATCGGTGGAATATTTTTTGATTGGTTCCTGTGTTGCGGAAAATTGAATTGTTGTCAGAATGATTGCGATGATGACTGCGATTCTTTGTCTCATGATATTCTCCGTATTAATTGCTGTTAGTGTTCAACGTTTTCGTAACGCATTGAACGCAATTGTAAGAGGATAAGATGTGTCTGTTGCGTCAGCAGTTGTAAAAAGATGTCATGCCGTAGCCACAGAGAGCACAGAGGAAAAATGTGGGAACGGACGTTTACCCGCCGTTTGTAATGGTGGGCAAGTCCGTTCCTTGAGCAAATACCGCTTCGGGAATGATCGATGCAAAACAAAAAAGCCGTCCCGCATGAACGGAACGGCTTCGAAAAAAAGATGGACTCGACCTTTTAGGTGGAGTCCATCTATGGTATTGCATTACTTCTTCTTGCTTTCCGGAGCCGGTGAATCACTCTTCGGTTTTTCGTTGTCCATCTTCTCCTTGATCACCATCGCAAGGAGCGTGTTCACCAGTGATCCGCCGCCGTCTGCTGAACCGCCGCCGTTGGCGATAATCTCAGGGACAAGTTTCTGTCCGCTCGTGCTGAGTGCGCGGGCAACTTCGATTGCAGCATAATTGCCTGACTCCATCGATTGGATCTTCTGCTTGATCACGTCCGCTTCGGCCATACCGACCGCTTTAATCTTTTCACCTTCCGCTGCGCCGACGGTTTTC
>CAIVNT010000140.1 GCA_903907305.1 uncultured Ignavibacteriota bacterium | reverse complement strand
GGCCGACATCGTGGCCCGACAAATTGAATGACGGTCTGGATCCGGGCTGGCAGGGTTCGTGGAACGGATACTTTGGAAAACGTTCCAGCGCCAATCAGGAAAGTTATGTTGTGATGGATGACAACAATGACATCCGCTTCAATTTTGCGAACAACAACAGTTTAGGTGTGGCATTCAAACCGGATTCCACTAACACTTCGCGTAATGGACTGGGACTGAATGTGAAGGTCCGCGGTATGCAATGGAGTCAATTCCTTGCACAGGATAATATTTTCTGGCTGTATGAGATCACTAACACCAGCACATCGAACTATGACCGCGCAACATTCGGCATGCTTGTGGGAACGCTTGTCGGCGTGACCGGCACGCAGAATTTCAACGAATACGACGATGACTGGTCATTCTATGATGTGAATGAGAACATCACCTACACGGGCGATTTTGACAGGAACTGTTCACGCAATCCGTTCTGGCAGGGAAGTGTCGGAATGGTCGGATATGCATTTTTGGAAAGCCCGGGCAATCCATACGATGCGATTGATAATGACGGAGACGTTGATAAAAAAGTTATCGGTTCGCCGACATCCCTGTTCGTTGCAACGGATTTCGATTCAACAAAGATCAATGCCGGTTCCAAAATTGTTCTGGTCAATAATGATTTCAGCCGACAGATCGTTACAGTCCCTGCCGGTACGACGGTCTTTACGACCCGTGGAGCAACAATTTCCGTCACTGCCGGTTCAACAAAGCTGGCGGAAGGAAACGTGATCCTCATTTCCGGTGTTCCAACGGTCAATCCTAATGCGTTTGACGGAATTGATAATGACCTTGACGGAGTTATCGACGAGAACTATTATCTGCATTACCGACAGGTGAAGAATTCGGATGATATACCGCCTAAGACCCTGATCGATATCCTTCGTCCTGTGCGCTATCTTTCCTACAATCCCGCTTTTAACGGCGGACCGTTTGCAATGATCGATGAACGACGTGACGATTTGATCGACAATGATAAGGATTGGAATATCGGATTTGACGACGTTGGTGTGGATGGTGTCGGCGGAACAAAAGATGCCGGTGAAGCCGACGGACTTCCGTCCTCCGGATACTCTGCGAACGGAACTGATACCGGACTTCCCGGTGAACCGAATATCGATAAAACTGACGTTGATGAATCCGATCAGATCGGATTGACCAGCTTTAAATATTTCACCCCTGCAAATGGAATTTACCTTGGTGATGACGAGATCCTCTGGGCGGATATGAAACCCGGTGTATTCTCTGTGCCGAAATCCATTGTTGCCAACAAACCCGAATACGGTCAGGACGGCGATTTCACATACTCGTCAGGTTTTTTCCCGCTGCTCTCTAAAAAGACTGAACGATTCTCACTTGCATTGGTATACGGCGGCGGCAATGGCGGATCCCGTGAAGATGATATCGTGGATCTGCTGAAACATAAACAGACGGTGCAGAAGATCTATGACGCGAATTATCAGTTCCCGATCGCACCGGAACCGGTACCAACCTTGACGGCTGTGGCCGGAGATGGTAAAGTAAAATTATATTGGGATAGGAAAGCGGAAAATGCGATCGACCCCGTTTTGAAGATCAAAGATTTTCAAGGATACAAGATCTATAAAGCAACGGATTATGAATTCAACGATGCATTCTCCGTAACGGATGCGGATGGGAACAGAAAAGGGTATGATGCAAAGTTCCAGGTGGACTTGAAAGACAGCATCAGCGGTTATTACCGTGCACCGGCTGCGATCTTTGACGACGCTGCAGGATTTACCTATAAACTCGGTTCCAATACCGGACTGGTCCACGATACAGCGGATTATGACGTAGTGAACGGCAAAACGTATTATTACGTCATCGTTGCGTATGATAATGGTGATGAAGTGACCGGTATATTCCCCTCCGAAAACGGATGGAAGATCGATATCGATCAGGCGGGACGTATCCGCGGCGCATCACAGAACGTTGCGATCGTTGTTCCGGGGAAGAAAGTCTCCGGTTACACACCGCCGGCATCGTTTGTTAAAATTCCCAAATCCTCATCAGTGCTGGCCACTGGTGATGTCTATTATAATGTGATCGACGAATCCAGGATCACGGGAAGTACGTATGAAGTATCATTCATGGATACACGGGACAGCGGTAAATTCTCTCCGGTCACCACGTATTACAATGTAAAGGATACCGCATATTATAACGGATCGTTCTCTCCTTCCAAAGTGGATACGATCACTGCATTGCTGCCGAAAATAAATCTTGTCAAAGGCAGCATCACCATTACCAAGCAGGACGGGAGCGTTGTTGATTCGGCGAAGTACATCATCAATCTTGACCGCGGATCCATTCGTGCTAAATCACGATATGATCTTCAGCCTGATACAAACAATCTGCGGAAATATAACATCCGCTATCAGTATTATCCGGTAGCCAAAAGCCCGTACATCAATCAGAGTCCGTATGTTCGCGAAACGAAAGACACGGACATCTTTGACGGTGTTCAGCTTGCCTTCACCAACGACTGGAAAATCTCGCTCATCGATTCACTGTCGAAATTCTCCAATTTGAACAAGGCTTATGCGTATTCCTTCTCTACGGTGGATCTTGATTTGGACGGGAATGGAGCGTACGATACTTTTGCCTCGGAAAATGCTGCGGACTATAATGTGGTATTTGCGAATTCCAATATCGATACGACGATCGATATGTTTGGGTTAACGCCGACGGCAGTGAACTTTACCGTAAGGAATATTTCAGAGAACAAGAAAGTTTCATTCTTATGGAATGATAATATACCCATGGGCAAATTATCCGCCGATGATCAGATCCTGTTCTTCGAAAAGAATAAAAAGGATTCGCTCATTTATACATGGACAATAAATTTCCTGAAACCTTCCTTCGGTCCGGATACCGTCTACAACTTCGGCGCCGGTGACACGATGAAACTGAGAACGCGTAAGTCATTCCGCAAAGAGGATAAATTCTACTTCACAACATCAAAACCAAAAATTACAGCGGCCAACATCGCACCATCTCTCTCGTCCGTGCGTGTCGTGCCGAATCCGTATGTAATTCAGGCCTACGGCGAAACACCGCCGGCAGCAGGAACATTCGGCAGAGGAGAGCGGAAGATCGAATTCCAGAATGTGCCGCAGGATGCAAAAGTATCGATCTATACTTCACGTGGTGAACATATCCGGACACTGTCTCAGGACGGATCGCTGCAGAACGGAACGATCAAATGGGATGTGAAGACGAAAGAAAATCTTGATGTTTCGTTCGGTGTCTATTTCTATGTTATAGAGTCATCTGCCGGAACGAAATCCGGTAAGATCGCGGTGATCAAATAAGATGATGAATGTGAAAAAAGAATCTTCGGAGTCTATCATGAAAAAATTATTATCGGTCATTCTTCTGTTGTTCATCGCTCTTCCTGCGTTCTCGCAGTCCAAGGTCGGAACATCCGCGGCACCGTTCCTCGGTATTGCGGTTGGTCCCCGCGGTATCGGACTTGGAGGGGCGTATGTTGCAGTCGCGAACGATGTCTCAGCTCTCTATTATAATCCGGGAGCGATATCTCAATTAGGATATTCTCAAGTTCTGGTGTCACATACAGCATGGCTTGTGGACACGAAGTTCGATTGGGTCGGTGTTGCGGTGAATTTGGGTGATGGCGGTGCTATCGGTTTGAACGTAACGCAATTGAATTACGGCGAAGAGATGCTCACCACGGAGTTCAATCAGAACGGCGGAGAAGAGACGTGGACTGCTTCCGATCTGGCAGTGGGAATAACCTATGCACGAAATCTGACGGACAAATTCGCCATCGGTGCTACAGCAAAATATATTCAGATGAAGATCTGGAACGAATCGGCAAGTTCAATGGCACTTGATGTCGGGTTGAAATACAAGACGGATTTCAACGGGTTGACGATCGGTATGAGTATCTCTAATTTTGGAGCGGATATGCGGTTGGACGGCAAGGATCTCTATAATAATTTCGATTCACGTCCCACAGAGTCCGGTAACAATGCAACGATTGTAGCGCAATATAAGACGGAAGAACGTCCGTTGCCGTTGTTCTTTCGTGCTGGTGTTTCTATTGATGCATTCAAGACCGATGACATGCGTTTGATCGTTGCTGCCGATGCTCTTCGTCCGAGCGACAGCGCAGAAATGCTGAATGTCGGTGGTGAGCTTTCGTGGCGTGATGCGATCTTCCTTCGGGGAGGAATGAAGTCGCTCTTTTTACCGGAAAAAGAAGAGACATTTACCGCCGGCGCAGGCGCCAAATATGAGATTACCGGAGCAAATGTAATTTCTTTTGATTTTGCCTATCAGGAATTCGGCAAATTCGGCGGAATTCAGACATTCGCTGTAGGTATTACGTTCTAATATTTTTTGACTTTAATGAACAATTTTAACAACTTTGCCATGGAAAGGAGACCTTCCGCCAAAAAATTGTAACACTTTTCTCAGCAATTTCTGTTGTACCTTTGTACCATAATCCACTACATCCACTAACACATCATAGGAGTTTCACTATGAAACAAACTCTCAAAGTTTCTTTTCTGCTGGTGCTTGCTGTCTTGAGCATTGCTTTCGCAGATAAAAAGAAGGAGAGAGATGAGATGCAGTTAATTCCGATCGGGAAAACTGCACTGTCTCCAGAGCAAGCAAATGCTGCTTCATCTCCGTGGCTTCCACTCAATCTTGAGACAGCCACAAGTCAGTTCAAGGTTGCAGATTTCTTCTCGAACGGCGTTGTTGTTGTTGCCGGTGCGAAGACAACCGCACCTATGCTCGGCAATTATTACGGTTTCATCTCCAAAGATAGCGGAAAGAGCTTCTCAAAATTCTCTTTCCCTAACTTCCAATCCAGTGCAACATCAACAAGCATGCGCTTCGTTGGAATTACGTCGATCGGTGACAGCGTCATGCTGAAAGCTGATTATAACGGTGTTATGATGCGTTCGCATAACTACGGCTCAACGTGGGATACGATCGCCAGCGGTTCATACGCCGGGGGATTCTATGATGGTGTGAAATTTGTTGATCAGAACAACGTTGTTGCCTATGGCGACGGTATTGATTCAACGATCTTCATCACGCACAGTACGGACCGCGGTCTTACCTGGAGCAGAGTGAACCTGTCAGCAAAACTTAGTGGTTTTGCGGATTTTGGAACATACAATGTTGCATCAGCTGGAGCAAAATCCATTTTCGGCAGCGGCAGCAACGTGTGGATGGGCGTATATCAGACAAGCACAATGCCCGTTGCAGCTCCCGGCCTGTTGAAATCAACAGACGGCGGCGCAACATGGAGCTTCTCCAAAGTGAATAACCTTCTTGCCAAGAACAGATATTCGCTGGCAAATATGTCCTTCAAAGATGCGAATGTTGGTTATGCAATTGCTATCACTGCAGGATACATCAATACGCTGCACAAAACGACTGACGGCGGTGCCACATGGAGCGATACCATCAATGTTTCAGCATCAACAAATCCTTTAACTCAGCAGGTTGCACAGGTTCAGTCTCTCGCAGGAACCAGCACTGTGTTAGTTTCAGGTTTTGATGGTGTTGGACCGGCTCTGTGGAAATCGACCGATGACGGCGCAACGTGGGCAAAAGTTGTTACACCAACGAATACCGGTGCAGCAGCAAGTCTTTCACAGATCTCATTCTTGAATGCAACCACCGGTATCGGTGCAGGAACACGTCAAGTGCTGAAATATACACCTTCGGTTGAAGTGACCTTCCGTGTTAATACTTCTACTGTTCCCGATACATTGAAATCCACCTCCACACTGCAAATGCGCGGTGATCCAGGTGGATCAGGCGGACTGCTCGATTGGAATGGTAATTCAAGCGTCCGGTTTAGCAATATCGGCGGTGACTACTGGCAGGTAAAAGCACGTTTTGTACCGGGTGCAAGTTTCCCCTACAAATTCTCTACACATGCGCAAACGAATACAACGCTTGATGGATGGGAAAATGACATCCTCGGCGGCGGAAACCGCAATATGGTCGTTGGTCAAAACGACACCACCATTGCGATCCAGTTCGTTAACGGATCATCGGCACAGCAGAACCAGTTCTGGCGTCCGTATGTTGAATCGGATTCACTTGAAGTGACATTCCGTGTAAACATGCAGAACCAGGAAGATTTCAATCCGTTGACCTCCAGTGTCGGTGTGAATGGAAGCTTCCAGGGATGGGGTACACCGTCGTCATTCAAATTGACGCGTGAAACCAACCATGGTAACGGCGGTTCAGTTGCATATACAGGACCGAACTTCTGGTCAGGTACATTCAAAATTCCGTTGAAAAAGGCAAATACTGATACACTTTCTGCTCCGATCACTTATGCCTATAAATTCGTTCAGTTCAACAATGCAACACCGACCAATTATACTTGGGAAAGTGTTTCACCTGATCGTTCTTTCGATATCAAAAAAGGAAGTCAGGATACAACATTGTACTGGAAGTGGTGGAATGATGTTGGCGTGAAACCGCCGGCAGGATCAGATACAGCGATCGTTAAATTCAGCGTTGATATGTCCCGCGCTATCTCCACCAACGGTTACGTTTCAGGAGATACAGTACAGGTGCGTTACGGCTTCGCGACTTCGGCTTCAGTTGTCGGCACGAAGAACCTCGTGAAAGTCGGCTTATCAAACATTTATGCAGCAACAGATTCATCGATCAAAGGCGTTAATATTAAAGCAGACGGCACAGGCAAACCGCTCGTGTATCAATACTATATCGTCAAGGGTGGTCAGGACTTCCGTGAGTCCTACTATAACTTCGGATTCACCGGAACGGATGTTACCTTAGCTGAGCGTCGTTTGCTCCAGCTGACGGCAAAATCCAACGCTGCAGTCGATACCTCAAAAGATCAGACCAAAGCGAACCGCTGGCCCTTCTTCCGCAATACACGCAAACTAACACAGAACGTTGATGTGAAGTTCTCCGTGAACCTCGCACCGGCATACTGGCAGGTTGCAAAAGGCGATACACTGTTCGGTATTCAGAATACCGTCAATGTTACCAGCAAAGATTCTGTCTACAAATGGGGCGTTGCTATCAACGGACCCGCTGCAGGCGGATGGAATGCATGGGGTCAGTCCTTGATCGACGATACCACACGCTTTATGTATGATAACGGAACACACGGCGACGCTGTTGCCGGTGACCATATCTACACACGGCAGATCAAATTCTACAAAGACTCCCTGAACAACGTTGTTGGTCAGGAATTCAAGTTCGGTATCAAAGGCGGCGATAACGAAGGCGGCAAAGGCGGATTCGGTAATAACCATATCGAGAACATCAATGACGCTGCAGCTACCGCAACCATCGCGAGCCAGTTCGGAAGCATCAATCCGTTGTACTACAACCAGTGGAACTATGCTCTTGAATTAAAGAGCGTGAAACAGGTTGACGGTGCAACACCGACAAAGTTCGAATTGTCACAGAACTATCCGAACCCGTTCAACCCCTCACCGGTCATCAACTATTCGATCCCTGTGAATGGTCTGGTCTCCCTGAAGGTGTTCAACGTTCTTGGACAGGAAGTCGCAACACTCGTCAATGAAATGCATACGGTTGGCAACTACAAAGCAACGTTCAATGCAAACTCATTGTCCAGCGGCGTGTATTTCTACAAGATCGAAGCAGGTAACTTCACTTCTGTAAAGAAGATGATGTTCTTGAAGTAATCATCTGCGGAGGTGATCTACGGATGAATAATCTGTGATCGCACCGCATATGATCGTAATTCAAAAGGCAGGGTGAGTAATTGCCCTGCCTTTTCTATATCCACCGGAGAAGAAGTGACCTTTATGCAAAATATTCCTGTGATCGTGCCTGATTGGGTGAAGGATGCAGTGTTTTACCAGATCTTTCCAGAACGATTCGAGAACGGCGACAAATCGAATGACCCTCCAAACACCGAACCTTGGGGGAGTAAGCCGAAGGGGAGCAATTATTTTGGGGGTGATCTTCAGGGAATCATCAACAAACTGGGACATCTGAAACGGCTTGGTGTGAATGCCCTCTATTTGAATCCCATCTTCGCGGCAAACTCCAACCATAAATACAATACCTCTGACTATTCCGTGATCGATCCTGCATTCGGCACGAATCAATTGTTCGACCAATTAGTGATGCAGTGCAGAGTGAATGACATCAATATCGTCATTGACGGCGTGTTCAATCATGTAGGAACGGATCATTTTGCATTCAAGGATGTGAAAGAAAAAGGGAAGGATTCTCCCTACGCTTCGTGGTTCAACATCTATTCGTATCCCGTCTCTTCACCGGACAAACCAAATTACGAATGCTGGTGGGGCTACGGATCGCTGCCGAAACTGATGGTGCAGAATCCGGATGTGAAAAAATATATCTTCGATGTGACGAAATACTGGTCGGACCGCGTGAACGGATGGAGACTGGATGTTCCCAACGAAATTCCGCATGATTTCTGGAAAGAATTCCGATCGGTGATGAAATCGCGCAATCCCGGCTGTTATATCGTCGGAGAGATCTGGGATGATGCCACACCGTGGCTGCAGGGAGATGAATTTGATGCGGTAATGAACTACCGCTTCCGTGATGCGTGCCTGAAATATTTCGCGGATGATAAGATCCACACGAGTGAGTTCGATAAACAATTGGAGACATTGAGGAACGCACACCACCGTTTCCACAATCTGTCAATGATGAATCTGCTGGGAAGTCACGATACGGAACGTTATTTGACTCTCTGCCAGAGCGAATTTTGGCGGATGAAACTTTCCGTGATCTTTCAGATGACCTATATGGGCGCACCGATGATCTATTACGGTGATGAGATCGGTATGGAAGGGGGGAAGGATCCCGACTGCAGACGGACGATGGTGTGGGATGAGAAAAAATGGGATATGGAATTGTTCACGCTCTACCAGACGATGATACAGATACGGAAAAAATCTCCGGCGCTTCGGAGAGGATACTTTAAAACATTGGAAGCAGATGACCAAAAAAAAGTATTCGCATTCGAACGGCAGCTGAATTCGCATTTTGCGTATGTGGCGATCAACCGCAGGGATAAGATCATGAGCATTACAATACTGGTCAATCCTGGTATTGCGGAATTGCAGGATGAGTTCACCAATAAGATCTATAAACCGCGCGGCGGCACTGTGACAGTAGATAT
>CAIVNT010000139.1 GCA_903907305.1 uncultured Ignavibacteriota bacterium | reverse complement strand
GGATCGTATATGATGATGCGTAAGAATGTGCTGGATGCGGTAAAAGGATTCGATGAAACATTTTATTTCTATTCAGAAGAAACGGATCTTTGTTACCGAGCGATGAAACACGGTCTTAAGTCGTTCTATTATTCCGGTGCCGAGATCATCCATATCGGCGGAGGGTCGACAAAAAATATCCTTTGGATGTTTCGTCAATTACACCGTTCGCAGTATCAATTTATTGACAAACATTATCGGGGAGTACCGAACATCCTGATGCGTGTGATGAAACGGTTCGGAATAATAGTAAGGATCCCCGTCTATGTACTCGAGGGGTTGATCCGGTTTGATCGAAACTCGTTCGAAAAGGCAAAGGTGCATGGTCATTTGGCATTCTATAATTTTAGGAAAGCAGATCACAGATAATGCTTAACGAAAGGAATATCCTGTTCTTCGGTGATGATTGGGGACGGTATCCGTCTACCACTCAGCATATTGGCAAAGTGCTTGCGGAATCCAATCGTTTGCTCTGGGTGGGATCGATGGGTCTGCGGAAGCCGGAGATATCGTTCTATGACGTGAAACGCATTTGGGAAAAAGGGAAGAGAATTCTTGTTGGCGCCGATGCGGTCAGTACCGAAAAGAAAACTTCGCAGAATGTGACGGAGATATATCCGTTCATTATCCCGTTCCATGACAACGCATTGATGTATTCATTCAACATGAGAATGATCAGGAATAAAGTGAAAGCCATCATGCGCTCCTTGGATTTCCGCGATCCGATCATTATTACTTCGTCTCCGATCATGCATGAATTGATCGGAACCTTGAACGAAACGTCGAGCCATTATCTCTGTCTTGACGACTTCACTCTCTTCGACGGTGCATTCGATACGCTGGGAGAGAAAGAACAGCTATTGGTGTCAAAAGTGGACAGCTGCTTTTCGATCTCTGAAGGACTTATGGAGACCCGCCGCGTGAAGAATGGGCATAATTATTTTTTGCCTCAAGGTGTCAATACCGCTCACTTCGTACCGTCTGATTCGGATATCGATCCGTCGGTACGTGCGATTCCGCATCCCGTGATCGGATTCTTCGGCATCATCACTACATGGGTCGATGTTGAACTGATTGTTGCTTGTGCAAAGACGTATCCGGAGTATCAGTTTGTGATCTTAGGGAAAACAACGGTCGATCTTGCCCTTTTTTCAGAAGCACCGAACATCCGTTATCTCGGACCCGTTCCGTTCGAACGGCTGCCTCAGTATGCGCGCATCTTCGATGTCGGCATTATTCCGTTCATCATCAACGATCTGACGATCGCATGTAATCCGTTGAAATTGCTCGAATACCTTTCACTCGGAATTTCCGTGGTCTCCACGAATATGCCCGAAGTTAAAAAAATGGAACCCAATGTAATTGTCGCAGATACGAAAGAACAATTTATCGCTTCAATACGTACGGCCGTTTCACAGAACTCGGAGAAAGAACGATCGGAACGGCGCACATTCGCTGAACAGTACTCATGGCAGTCGATCGCAGAGAATATCTCGAATAAGATCCTAAATATAGAACACGAAAAGGCAGATGTAAAGATCTCATGAAGATTCTATTCCCTTATATGGCCCGCTGGAGTTC
>CAIVNT010000138.1 GCA_903907305.1 uncultured Ignavibacteriota bacterium | reverse complement strand
TCCATTAGGTTCATCGGTGATAATGACATCGATATTTGGATTATTCTTCAGGAGTGCTCCCGAAACTGGATTGACCATCACGCCGACAAATGAATCAGGAAATGATCGCTTTATTGAACGAATAAGCGGCGTGGTAATAACGACATCGCCAAGACGATCGGGGCGTATGATGAGGATGCGGCGCGGGGTCATTTCAGGACTGATTGATATACGGCGAGTGTCTTTTCCGCAACTTTGCTCCAGAGGAATTCCTGTTTGATGTGTTCCTTCAGCTCAGGCGATTTCGGGCTGTTCAATGCACGGACGATCCCTCGCCGGATGGATTCGACGGAATTCGGTTCAACATACTCCGCCAATGAGCCGAAATAATCCTTCGTTCCCCCGTGCGGAGTGATGACGATCTTTGCTCCGGCCAAAGCCGCTTCCAGTGCCGCGATGCCGGGTGTTTCGAACAGTGAGGGGAGAGCGAACACACTGCCTGCGGCATACGCCGACGCAAGCATTTCGGAATCGTTTGCCAATCCTTCAATGATGAGGATATTCTTCGATTGGCGTGCTTCTTCAAGACACCGTTTCCCGTCCGGAGTATCGGAAACTTTTCCGATGATGACGGCGGGATGGTCGATCTTTTTTAATGCACGGATCAATTGCAGCACATTCTTGCGTGCGGGTCCGATGTGTCCTACATTCAGGATGAAATTCTCCAGTCCGTATTTCTTTTTGAACAACGAAGGATCACCAAATTCGAATCGTGGTTCAACACCGTTCGGGACGACAGTTATTTTCTTCCCATTGATGCCCATTCCGTGTTCAATGAGTGTTCCTTCGTCCGCGGTGTTCGGCAGTACGGCTTTAGACCAGCCGCAGATCTGCTGAGTATAATCGTAATTCGTCCAAACACCCGATTTCATTTTTTTCAGCGTTTTTGTAACACCCAGCATCATGCGGATGTAGGATGGGCTGTGTTGAGTGAAAAATATTGAAGAGGTTACGAACGGAATAGAAAAATTCTTCAGAACGCTTGCCAAATGAAATGTGCCGAGGTTTGCGGAGAAGAGATGAACCAGATCGGTAGAAGTTTTTGAAAAATTATCCCATGGCTGAAACAGCGCAACCTCAACGCCGAGTTTTTCCAACTCCGCTTTCGTCTGAAGAATCTGTACACGCGGTCCGCCGTGCAGGAGTGAAAGGGATTGATATGTCGCGAATGTAATTTTCATTCTGTTATCTTTATCCACCAATCGAGTCCGTTTTGAATCACGTGCCGTATGTCGAATGCACGTGAGTGCATCACGTCCCCAGGAATTGAAATGTTTCGTTCAATGTTCTCATACTTCAATCCATCCAGATGAAGCTTTGCGGAGAATGCGGTGATTGTTTCCTTCCCGTCAGGAAGGATGATGCGGTACTGTACGTTTCCGGATTCTGACTCGGCTTCAACTGTTCCATTCCCAGTGTCCAGAAGAACTGCAGATCGGCACTCATTTCTGTGCTTCCACCATTCCGCATAATCAGAATAGGTCAATTTTGCGATCTTGAGCGTGTTAATATACTGAAAAACTTG
>CAIVNT010000137.1 GCA_903907305.1 uncultured Ignavibacteriota bacterium | reverse complement strand
TTCAAAATCAACCACATGGATGCCCCGGCGCCGCCGAGATAGATGAACATCTGCACCACGTCCATCGCAACGACGGCCTTCAATCCGCCGACATACGTATAAATGAGTGTAAAGATCCCGATGATGAAG
Organism: uncultured Ignavibacteriota bacterium; assembly: GCA_903907305.1. GTDB lineage: Bacteria > Bacteroidota > Ignavibacteria > UBA10030 > UBA8401 > UBA8401. Next base: position 4,849 of record CAIVNT010000137.1, on the reverse strand, counting down.
ATGCTGGTGGAATAATCAAATCCGGTGATAAGGTGAACGGGAATCGCTGTTGCAAAAAGGCGGACGCCGGAAGCCAGCACGCGGGTAACGATAAAAACGGATGAGGTGAACTTCCTCAAACCCATTCCGAAACGTTTGCCGAGAAAATCGTACGCTGTTTCCAGATCGCCTTTGTAATAGGCAGGTATGAAGATCATGCTTACCAGGAGCCGCCCGACAAAATATCCCGCAGCAAGCTGCAGGAAGTGCATATCGCTCTTGTAGGCGAGTCCGGGAATGCTGATGAATGTAAGCGTGCTTGTTTCGCTGGCAACGATGGAGAATCCGACGGACCACCAGGACATCTCTTTGCCGCCGAGGAAATAATCGCGCGAAGATTTTTGTTTCCGTCCGAAATATGCGCCGATGATCGTTACGCCGAGCAGATAGGCAAAGACGATGACGTAGTCCAGTAGGGAAAAGCCCATGAGGAAGGTGATTATTCCATCCGTTTTCGACGGATGGAAGATTATCTGAGTCCGTGTCGTTTCGAAAAAAATCTTGAGTTATACGTTCCGGATGCTTCGACTCATCCCAAAAAACGGGACTTGCTCAGCATGACTATCTTTTACGACGCCTTCATTGGTGAAAAACGGTGTCAATTTTTATGAGCACTTGCAACAGTATCGAAGATCGGGAAGACCTTGTCCAGCTGTGATATCTTCAGCAATGCGAGCACTTTTTTATGGACGCCGACGAGTTTGATCGTGCCGCCATGCTGACGCATCAGCCGGTCCGCGATCAGAAGAGCACTCAATCCGCTGCTGTCGCAGAATTCGACTGCTGTGAGATCGACGATGAGGGATTTCAACGAAGGGCGGCAGAGCAGGATGAACTCACCCTTCAATTCCGGGGAGACAGAGACATCCAATTTCCGTTCCTGCAATGTCAGAACTGTCTCTCCGTTGTTTTTCGTCACTTCAAATTTCATACTGTCCTCTTAAAACATTGATAATGTTCTGAATAATTGTTCATAACGCATCTTCGGATTACGATTCGGCGCGGCGTTGAACTGGAAATTATAATAGATATCGGCATGGTCCTGAGCGAATCCCACTTTCAGCGGAGCGTTAATATGTCTGCACAGATACGCGGAGAAGGGGACGAGGGAAAGATTCAGATCGAGCAGAACATCGAACCGCTGACTGAGCAGTGTGCTGACCTCGTTCTTTTTGGGGAGAAAAAAATAGTTCAGATGTTCGTTCTTGATGGTGGTAACATTGGAGCGGTTGATGGTATTGGCAAAACTTCTATTCCCATCACTCACCACCAGTGTCAATTTGTTCCCCTGGAATTTGTTCTGAAGCAGAATGATCGTTTGCGCAACAACGGAACGCTGGTCCGGATTTTCGGGAATGATCACGACGGCCGTTTTCGCATTCGAGAACGAATTGGAAAACGACATCGGCTTCGTATCCCGGTTACCGGAAAGGAAGCGGGTGAGCGTGATGCCAAAATTTCTTCGTTGTTGTTCAAACATATTCAGCTGATTCTTTCTTGATCGTTCATTTACAGTTATAAGGTGCAAAACGTTCGTTAGAATTTCAAGGAGAGAAATTCCCGGTATGTGCCGAAGAAGGGAGCGTTATGAGAAAGCACTTGACAATCAGCGTATCATCTTCAGGAATTCTTCTTCCGAGATCGTCTTCACTCCAAGTTCCACCGCTTTTTGAAATTTGGATCCCGCATCGCTGCCGACAATCACATAATCGGTCTTTTTGCTGACGCTGGACGAGGATTTCCCGCCAAGAGATTCGATCCGATCCTTTGCTTCGTCGCGGCTCATTGATTCGAGTCCGCCGGTAAGGACGAATGACTTTCCGGTAACGGCGGCATTGCCGGTTACTTTTTTCTTTTCAGATCTCATTTGAACGCCGGCGCGTGTCAGGCGGTCGACCAGTTTCAGGGAATGCTTATCGGTGAAAAAACGGACAACACTTTCAGCAATGCGCGGTCCGACTCCCTCTATCTGTTCCAGATCTTCCTGTTTCGCCTGCTTCAGTAGTTCAATCGTTGAGAAATTCTCAGCGAGAAGTTTTGCCACACCTTCGCCGACAAACCGTATTCCGAGTCCGAAGATCACACGGCTGAACGGAAGTGTTTTGCTTGCTTCGATGCCGTCCAGTAGATTTTGTGCGCTCTTTTCACCCATACGTTCCAACGAAGCGATCTGTGTTCGTTTCAGGTCATACACGTCGGCGACATTGTGGATCAGCTCTTCGCTCACGAGGAGATCGATCACTGCTTCACCGAGTCCTTCAATGTTCATGGCTCTTCGGTGTGCAAAGTGTTCAATCCGTCCGCGCACCTGTGCGGGACATTCGAAATTCTCGCAGTAATACGCTGATTCTCCTTCGGGACGATAGATCTTCGATCCGCACACAGGACATTTGGAAGGGAAGGTGAACGGCGATGATTTTTTTGGACGTTTTTTCAGATTAACGCCGGCGACTTTCGGGATGACATCGCCTCCTTTTTCGACATAGACGGTGTCGTCGAGACGGATATCTAATTCATTGATAAAATCTTCATTATGGAGTGTTGCGCGGCTGACGGTGCTGCCGCCGACAAAGACCGGTTCCAATTCTGCAACGGGAGTGATCGTGCCGACCCGGCCGACCTGAAGTGTGATCGCTTTCAGCGTTGTCTCCATCTGCTGAGCGGGGAATTTAAATGCAATGGCCCAGCGGGGTGATTTTGCGACAGCGCCGAGTTCCTGCTGCTGCGCAATGGAATCGACCTTAATGACGATGCCGTCGATATCGTAGGGGAGAGAAGAACGTTTCTCGTTCCACTGATCGCAATATTGTTTCACTTCGGCGATGGTCTTGCAGATTTTTGCATGCTCATTCACAGAGAATCCGAGCGCTTTCAACAACTTCAGATTCTCGGAATGGCTCTTCAATGAAACGTCGTTCGTACGGAGAAAATACGTGAACATCTGAAGTTTCCGCTGAGCAACGGTCTTTGAATCCTGTAATTTTAGAGTGCCGGATGTTGTGTTGCGCGCGTTGACGAAAGTCTTCGCGCCGAGTTCTTCCTGGCGTTTATTCATCGTCTCAAAATCTTTTTTGGACATGAATATTTCGCCCCGCACTTCGAAATCCTTCGGCAGCCCTTTCCCGCTTTCAGCACGGAGAGGGATCGAGCGGATGGTCCTGAGATTTGCAGTGATCTCGTCCCCCTGCGTTCCGTCACCGCGCGTTGCACCTTGAATGAAGAGTCCGTTTCGGTAGACAAGACTGATGGCAATGCCGTCGATCTTCAATTCGGCAACGAATTGATATTTCTGGTCGCCGATAAGATCCTTCACGCGGCGGTCAAAATCGATGAGTTCTTCTTCGCTGTAGGTATTGGAGAGGGAGAGCATCGGAACTTCGTGTGTGACGGTCGGGAATTCTTTTGTCGGTTCGCCGCCAACGCGCTGTGAAGGGGAGTCCGCGGTGATCATTTCCGGATTCTGCCGTTCCAGATCGATCAGTTGTTTCATCAGCTGATCATATTCAAAATCCGAAATGGAAGGCTGGGAAAGAACGTAATATTGATGATCGTGTTCGCGAAGCAGCGCACGAATATTATCGATCGTTTGTTTTACGGAAGAGGAAGTGCTCATCTGTCTATTGCAATTGTTCTGCGGTGATCTTTGCGTTCTTCACCCGTTTTCCTTTTACTCCCAGCGGCTGGATCTCTTTACCGTTCAGAATAAAACGGACCGCCCCGCCGTCGCTGACGGAGATGGAGAATTCCTTCTTTGCAACATATGTGCGGTAACGGCCTTTGAGCATATAGCCGCTGCGCAGGGGGAAAGAATCGCGGTTGATGCTAATCCAAACGGAATCTGATGCAATGATCCTCAGCACCAGTGAATCCGGTTTTGGTACGGTCGGCTTGACAACTTTCACGGTGTCAACAGAATCGATCGTGACAGGAACCGGTTTCGCTATTTCCTGTTCTTTGACCACTTCCTGGAACGATGTCTCTTTCACGTTGTTCGCCGGGACGACTTCGGTAAAATAATTGTAGAGGAACAATGTAATCAGGATCGCGGCGATTGCAAATCCGGCAAGGACGATCATCGAGCGGCTCTGTTTCTCTTTTTTTAGTTGATTGTCGGTCGACTCCGAACGGTAATTCAATTTCGCTTCATCACGCACGCTCGCATTCTCCTGCCGATGCTCGGGAGAACTGTGAATGTCGTACGTTTTCAGGATCTGCGTGGCATCCATTCCGATCGCTTCGGCATATGCCTTGATAAAAGCGCGGACATATGTCTGCGGCAGAATATCGAACGCACCCTGATCGATCGCCTGAAGATATTTGATATTGATGCGTGTCTGGTGAGCTATTTCAGCAAGCGTGATATTCTTTGCTTCGCGTTCTTTTCGCAGTTCTTCGGAGAAATGATTCATTCGTTTTCAGTCAGTAATAGCTTTTTTGTTTAAAGATAAAGAAAATAACCGCGTGCTCCAAGAAATGAGAACGCGAACGGAGACTCGTACACTTGTTGGTTGAAGGATCAGTATTTTCCATTCATTTATCCAGAACTTCACGGACCTTTTTGGCGAGTTCTTCCATCTTATACGGTTTCTGCAGGAAGCCGTCGATCTTTTTAGCGAAGGTGCTCCCTTCGATGATGGTGTCGCTATATCCGCTGGAGATGATCACTTTGGATTTCAGTTTGAGTGATTTGATCGTTTGAAAGACTTTCTTGCCGCCGACCTGCGGCATGTTCATATCCAATAGGATCGCCTGATATTTTTTTCGTTTTGCAAGGAGTGTGATCGCTTCTTTGCCGCCAGAAGCAGTGACT
>CAIVNT010000136.1 GCA_903907305.1 uncultured Ignavibacteriota bacterium | reverse complement strand
TGAAAAACATGATCACAAGAAATTTCAGTCTGCGGTTCGGACCGTCTTTCACCACCGGATCCCTCGCAAATTCCTTTATATTCAGCACCGGTGCATCCCGGATCTCGTCCAGTTTCACCAACTCCAGTTGCTTTTGAAGTTCGGCAAACACCGTCCCGGCGATAGTGATCTCCCGCATCATCCGCTCCTGTTCCAGCATCAGCTGCGGAGAGGAGAAGATCACTTTATTCTGTTCCCGGAAACTCTTCAATTTATCTTCATAGGCCCGCAGTGTGTCCTTCACCTGCCCGATCCGTTTTTCAATGTAATAGCGGGAGTTAGATGCATTGGATTTTTTCTTTGTGCGGACATAATTATCAAGCGACAACACGATCCTGTTCAGTACTTCAGCGGAAAGCATCCGCTCCGGCATTGTGATCTTCAACGTCATGATCTTGGACATCATATCCAGATCGACGCTGAGGATCGTCTTGGTGATCTGTTTGTAAAGTTTCAGAAATTTTTCCCGTTCCTGATCTTCAGGTAAACTACTCTCATTTGCCTTTATGTCGAAATACTGAAGCAGATTTACCGAATCAGGATATTCAACTGTCTTATATTTTCCCAATATCACCGGCTCGAGCACTGATTCACTGATGATGATGTTCTCATAGATCTCCATCGGCGATCCTCCGCCAACATCAATACCCGCAAGTGACGCAATGCCGGCCAACCCGGCCAGACCTGATTTGCCGCCGTATTCCGGGAGGATATTGACCGTTGTGACATAATCGGGTTTCACATAGACGATCAAATAGACCAGCGTAACGGCAAGGACAAGGATGTTCAGCGATACAATCCTCTTCCAATAGTTTAAAAGATATTGCACCGTCGGTCTGATCAACTGTATAAAGGACCTTACTTTGTCGTCAGTGGTGCTCACGGAATTATCGTTCATTGGATCCTCTTCACTGGCTTTACCATTTTGTTATATTCTTTCCGAAGATCATCGTTTCGGCTCACCGCTATTTTTTTTTCGGGTATTGCGTGGAATGATTCCGGGATATTTTTGTTGAGATATCCGATGATTGTTTCTTCTGTTCTATACTGACCGGGGATCTGTTTGTTCACATTCCTCTCTACTCTCAGCAATCCTTCGGTCGCTTCAGGGAATGATCTGATGAAATCACAATCCGCCGAGACATTATCCGCAGCGATATTCTCCTTGGGAACTCCGAACTCATCCGTAAGGATGTTCCCTAACGTCGGATATTTCAATTTCCATAATTCATTCTGGAACGGAACGGCATACAATTTCTTCAAGACCGGTCCTTCAAGATCGTCGAATCTCCAGTCACTCTTTCCGTTCCATCCGCGTTTACTGAAATGGATTGCCGGAAAACAATGAACAAAGATATTGTTCCGGACAACATTGTCACGGCCGCAGCCGATCTCCACTCCCCGTTTCACATGATAAAAGATATTTCCCGTAATGGTCACGCCGGAGAAAAAATCATCGAGATAGATTGCACTGACATCAACTTCACCCTTCTTCACCGCATCCGTCGCAATGTTGTAGAACCTATTGTACCGGATCGTGATGCCCCGCGCAGTCAGGTCTCGTCCCATATAGATCGCACCTGCATCAATCGTTTCTGAACAGACATCATGGATGTTGTTATACTCAATGACATGGTCGTTGCCCGACAGGATCAGCGCACTATGCGGTGCATTTCCTATTTCGTTGTGCGACATCGTTACTCCGACACCGCTCACCAGAATTCCGGGCGCATAACTTCTCGTCCACCGTCCGAACCGCATGATGCTCGAGTTTTCAATACGATGAAACGAAGGGACCAGCGCAATGCGTTCGCCGCCGCTGATGATGATCCCTTCGTTTCCTGTTGATGTTACGGTACATGCATCGATCCGGTGATTCGTCCCGCCGTTGATCACAATTCCCGCGGTTCCCATGTTGTTAACCGCACAATGACTGATCAGCACTGATGAGCCGCCGCTGATGCTGATCCCCGAACTTCTGCCGAAGCAAAACTCAAGTTCTTTGAACACAACATTGGACACATTCCGACACGCGACGAGTGGTTTGGGATTGAGTGAAACAACGATCTCGTTTACGCTTTTTGAATTCCGGGGAATGAAGTAGATCGATTCCCTCTTTCGGTCCATGATCCATTCGCCAGGTGCATCCAATTCTTCGATAAT
>CAIVNT010000135.1 GCA_903907305.1 uncultured Ignavibacteriota bacterium | reverse complement strand
TACCGGATCTAAAATTATCAACTATCAACTATCAACTATCAATTTCACAATGGTATTACTGTTGTTGATTGGTTCAGTGACAATGAACGCTCAATCAGTCGACCGATCCAAACCACCTGTATTGGGCCCGACACCTTCGTTGAAAGTGAACACGCTTCAAAACTTTACGTTGAGCAATGGACTGAAAGTTGTTGTCTACGAAAAGAAAGAGGTTCCGATCATTCAGATGAATCTGCTTGTGAAAGCAGGAAGCGTCAACGAGACCCCCGATAAACTCGGACTCGCCGGAATGACCGCGAATATGATGGATGAAGGTGCTGCGGGGAAATCGTCGCTGGAACTTTCAGATGAGATCGATTTTCTCGGTGCCGATGTCGGTGCGTCTGGCGGGCTCCACAACAGCAGTGTGACACTCCGTTCAACTGTTTCTAAATTCGATGCAGCATTGAAGTTGTTTTCAGATATCCTGCTGCATCCCGATTTCCCGGCAAACGAATTGGAACGGTTAAAAAAACAATATATCACATCCTTGTTCCAGGGATTTGATCAGCCGCGAGTGATAGCGGCGGCGGCATCATCCAGTCTGGTCTACGGAAAAGAGCACCAATATGGCCGTACATCTGCGGGGAATGAAAAGACGATCACTTCCTTCACCACGGATGATCTGAAGAATTTCTATTCCATGTATTACCGTCCGAATAATTCATTCCTCGTTGTTGTCGGCGATGTGAATGCGAAAGAACTCGTCACAAAACTGGAATCTGCTCTCGGAAGTTGGCAGAAAGGCGAAGTGAAATCTGTCGTGATTGCAAAACCGAAACAGGTGGACGGAAAGAATATTTATCTTATTGATAAACCGGAAGCCGCACAGTCTGTGATCAGGATCTGCCGTGTAGGCGTTGACAGGAAATCGGAAGACTATTTCCCCATCCTTGTGATGAACACGATCCTCGGCGGTTCTTTTACTTCACGGCTGAATACGAACCTGCGCGAAGAAAATCACTATGCGTATGGCGCGGGTTCAGGATTCTCATTCCGTCCGATCGCCGGTCCGTTCACGGCTTCATCCGATGTCCAGACGGATAAGACGGATAAAGCACTTGTGGAATTCATGAAAGAGCTGAACAGTATCTCCAAACCGGTATCCGATGTGGAACTGATGAAGGCTAAGAACTACATTGCGCTCGGATATCCCGACAATTTCAGCAGCGTGGGTTCAATAGCTTCACAGATCGCAGAAATGATCGATTACAATCTTCCGGAGAATTATTTCAATGAATATATCGGGAAAGTGCTCGCAGTAACAAAAGATGACGTTCGCCGAGTTGCAAAAAAGTATATCGATACGGACGACTTGGCGATCATTATCGTCGGAGATAAGGCGAAAGTGGAAAAGGGAATTAAAGAGACAAAGGTCGGGAAGATCATCAACATGGTCCCTGCAGATGTGCTTGGACCGATGCCGAAATTGTAATAGCAACCATAACCTTGTCAAAGGTCTTGCGACTTTTTCCAAACTTTGACAAGGTTGGTAAAAAATAAAAAAAGCCCGGGAGAGATTCCGGGTTTTTTCTTTTGGTGGAACCCATTTCTGAAAGTTATGCATACCCGAAAATCTTTTGCTTATCAGGCGAAGTAACCTTATATTTAGCCGTCAATTTTCAACATTCACTTCAATAAAACTGTTATTCACGATGACTTTTGAACAAGGTATGTTTTATTCTCTCGCAGGCATCACGGTCTTCTCTGCAGTGATGATGCTTCTCCAGCGAAACCCTGTCAACAGCGCTCTCTATCTTATCCTCAATTTTTTCTGCCTCGGTGGTCTCTATCTGACGTTGAATGCACAATTCATTGCAATGGTGCATATCCTCGTCTATGCCGGAGCGATCATGGTCCTGTTCCTGTTTGTGATCATGCTGCTGAATCTGGGAGATGAAAAGCGTTTGATTGAACATCTGGGACTCCGAGTGTATTTCGGTATTGCATTTTCCATGGGCCTGCTTGTCGAATTGCTCTATATATTCGGATTCAACAGTCCGGCCGCAACACAATTATCACCCGCTTCCGTTGAAATGGGGACAGTGGAATATATCGGGAAAGTGCTCTTCACGAAGTTCCTGTTTCCGTTCGAGATAACATCGTTCCTGCTGCTCGCCGCCATTATCGGTGCGGTGCTGCTGGCGAAGAAAAAATTGGTCCAATAACTAAGGAATCTCGCAAAGACGCCAAGGCGCAAAGAACTATTGTAAAAAACTTTTGCGACTCTGCGGTTTTGTGAGGGATATAAAAAATATGATACCGTTAAGTCATTATCTGTTGCTTTCGGCGTTCCTTTTTTCGTGCGGTGTGCTCGGAGTTGTCGTCCGCCGGAATGCGATCGTCGTCTTCATGTGCATTGAACTGATGCTGAATGCCGTCAATCTCACTCTCGTAGCATTCGCGCAGTATCTCGGTGATGCGACCGGACAGATGCTCGTATTCTTTGTGATGGTGGTAGCTGCAGCTGAAGCGGCGGTAGGACTGGCGATCATCATCTCGCTCTTCCGGAACAAGCAGACGGTGAACATCGACGAGATCAACATCCTGAAATGGTA
>CAIVNT010000134.1 GCA_903907305.1 uncultured Ignavibacteriota bacterium | reverse complement strand
GGTCCGATGTCGATGATCTGGTCCGCCGCACGCATCATGTCCGCATCATGCTCAACAACAAGAACAGTGTTGCCGACATCGCGAAGTCGTTTCAGAATGTTGATGAGGCGGTTATTATCCAGCGGATGAAGACCAATGCTCGGTTCATCCAGTACGTAAATGGAACCGACCAGTGATGATCCGATCGATGTTGCAAGATTGATGCGCTGCGACTCTCCGCCGGAGAGCGAATTGGAGAGACGGTCCAGCGTCAGATAGCCGACACCGACATCCACCAGGTAGCGGAGACGTTTACGGATCTCTTCGAGGATCCGTTTGCCGATGCTCATTTCTGTTTCGGTCAATTTCAGAGCAGCAAAGAATTCATCGGCGCGGCCGACATTCATCGAGACGATCTCGCCGACATGTTTTCCGCCGATCTTTACATTCAATGCGGCGGAGCGGAGTCGGCTGCCGTGGCATTCATCGCACGTGGTATAGCCGCGATATTTGCTGAGCAGCACACGGTATTGGATCTTGTATGCTTTCCGCTCCACCATCTTGAAGAATCCGTTGATGCCGTCGAAATCCTTTTTCCATCCATTCATCACTATGTTCAGTTGCTGTTCGGTCAATTTCCTGTACGGAACATTCATCGGCACGCCGGCATCGTACGCAATGCGTGCGAGGTCGCGCAGATTCTCCTGGAACTTCGGAGTGGTCCACGGCATCACTGCTCCCTCTTTCAGCGTCTTCTCGTGATCGGGGATAACGAGGTCCATATCGATCCCGACCGAACGGCCGAATCCCTGACATTTGGGACAAGCGCCGATGGGAGAATTGAACGCAAACAGATGCGGTTCCGGTTCTTCGAATCTGATCTTATCCGTGGAACATTCAAAATGCTGACTGAACGCAATGACCTCTTTGGATTCAAGGTTCAGAACCGACGCGTAACCATCCCCCTCCACAAACGCAGTCTGGATCGAATCCGCCAGACGGTTCTGACTCTGGATCTCATTTTTCCTCAGGATGTAACGGTCCACGAGAACGAAGATATTGTTCTTCGTCTTTGCGGTGAACTTTTTTTCATTCAGATCTATCATATCACCATTCACCACGAGACGGAAGAATCCTCGCTTTTTCAGCGTTTCAAGTTCCTGCGCAACGGTCTTTCCCTCATGCGAATGCATCGGGAACATCACATAGAATTTCGCACCGTCATTCTCCTTGGCGATCCTGTCCACCACCTTCGCCACTGAATCTTTGGCGATTTCCTTACCGCATTTCGGACAGAAGGTCTTACCGACGCGCGCATATAATAGACGAAGGTAATCATAGATCTCCGTTGTGGTTGCAACGGTGGAACGCGGGTTGCGGGTGTTTGTCCTCTGTTCAATGGAGATCGCAGGAGACATCCCTTGTATCACATCCACATCCGGCTTGTCCATCCGCTCGAGAAATTGACGCGCATACGCGGAGAGTGATTCCACATACCGGCGCTGACCTTCGGCGTAGATCGTGTCGAATGCAAGAGAGGATTTCCCGGAACCGCTCACGCCGGTGATCACCACCAGTTTGTTGCGCGGGATCTCGACGGAGATATTCTTCAGGTTATGGACACGTGCCCCTTTGATGATCAAAGGAGCGCGTGTGGAGTGGAGCTGAGGTGATTTTTGAGTTTGCTTTTTTGGCATATAAATAAAAAACCTTGAAGCACATGTACTTCAAGGTCCTTAAGGATGAAGCTTCTGATACTTATGCAGCATTTTGTTTTGAAGAAATCTGTTGAAATGAAAAATTAGCGATAGTAGCTTTTTCCTTAGCATGTTCTATGGTCATACTGACAATATCACCATTCATATCAAGATCGAGAAGGATGTTTTCATCCAATTCACGGGTTTCAATCGGATCGTTGTCTGTAAATTTCATCAGCACAGTGT
>CAIVNT010000133.1 GCA_903907305.1 uncultured Ignavibacteriota bacterium | reverse complement strand
TTTTTTTGTTTTCATAATAAAAACTTTTTGTTCCATTGTATCCGTACGTATTCACCATCATCAGATCGTCATCAGCATCGTTGTCAAAATCTTCCCAGACAATGCCCCACGTCATACCATTCAGTTCGGCGCCGGATGAATCGGCGATATTAATATATTTCCCGTTCGATTGACGCTTGTATAAGCCCCCTTTTCCTATCCGCGTCACATAAACCTCTTCCCATCCGTCAAAATCGAAATCCTTCCAATAGAGTCCCATGGAATTACCGACACCATAATCGTACAACCCGGTCACACCGGAAATGTCGGTGAATGTACCGTCACCGTTATTCCGGAAGAGACTGCTCGGAAGATATCCATCATGAACAGCATAGATGTCCTGATCTCCGTCATGGTCGATATCAATAAATGTTGCCTGCATCGCAGCTGTGCTGGTAAATCCTTCGATCCCCGCAGCGGATGAAACATCGGTGAAAGAAATAGTATCGCCGTGTGATGTATTGCGATAAAGAATATCATAATCAGGATATTGTGTGGCAAGGAACAGATCGATCTTCCCGTCATTATCATAGTCACCGAATGCCGCTGTCGCCACCATTGAATAGAAATTAATGCCGCATCCCGGTTCGAGATCTTTGAATGTTCCGTCCTTATTGTTCTGCAATAAATGACATCGTCCTGTGGCGTTCGTTTCACCAAGGAAGAAATCAGGATAGCCGTCGTTATTTATATCACCGAAAATTCCGCTGTTGAATCCTCCATAGATCCGGAGTCCGGCGGAAACAGTGACATTGGTAAATGTTCCATCGTGATTATTCTTCAGAAGTGTACAAAACGATGTATCACCGGAAGTGAATTGAGATAAGTTTGCGATGAAAATATCATCCCATCCGTCGGAATTATAATCAACTACCGAAACACCGTGATTACCGTAATAGAATGGGGAAAGTCCAAGCCGCTGCGTTTGGTCAGAAAAGGGTAGCACTTGTCCCATAGCGGGAAGTGCAAGCAATATGATTAGGGAAAGGGCTTTCATGAAGAATAATTACTCTATTGTACAATATAGTATTCTTCAGAAACTATCAATACTGATGCTGAAAGAAATGAAGCGACGAGGAATGGAAAATTGAAAATGGACAATTGCTACCCAGTGAACTTCATTTTGATGCTTTGTTCTTTTTCGGGACTATTTGTGTTATTTGTGGATTAATTTCTTCACGGTTTTTAGGTTTTCTGCCCCCCTTAGGGGCTTCGCGGATGATGTTCTTTAGTCCATTCGTTTGATAATGTTTCGATTTTGATGATTAAAAATATCCTTTCCTTCGGCGGTAAAGAGATAATCGATCCTGTCTTTATAATACGTCGTGATCTTTCCCCGGACCATCTTCAATGTGCTGTTCAGGAAATGATTCTGTTCCGTAAATCCTTCGCCTAAAATTCCGACTGCGGCCGGGAGCCATCGCTCGGGGAATTCACCGGCAAATCGACCTCCTGCCTTATATTCTTTGATCTCATTGTCGATGATGGTCAGTGCTTCGGTCTGTCCCTCTTCTGTGTGGACGGACAGTCCTTTCAGCTTCAATGCAGCGAGGATCCGTTCCTTGTTAGGGACGATCAATCCCACTGTAAATTGTGACTGATTGTTATAAAGCATCGCCTGTTCAATGAACGGCGAATTCCCCACCAGCGCTTCTTCAATTCCTTCAGGACTGTATTTCTCACCGTCGTGTCCAATCAGCAGACTCTTTTCGCGTCCCAGCACATACAGAAAATTGTCCTCATCCAAATATCCGAGGTCACCTGTATGCATCCAGCCGTCGCGGATCGTCTCGTTTGTCGCTTTCTCGTTCTTCCAGTATCCCGCCATTACATTCTCTCCACGAATGACGATCTCACCATGTTCACCCACCGGAAGTACATTCCCTTTGTCGTCACAGATCTTCACTTCAAGATTCGGTACGATGCTTCCGGATGAACCGAGTTTATGTTTTGCCGGCACGTTCGCGGAGATCACCGGTGAGGCTTCCGTTAAACCGTATCCCTGATACATCGGAATGCCGATCGCATAGAAGAATCGCTGCAGTTCAATATCCAGCAGTGCGCCTCCCCCAATGAAGAACTTCAGCCGTCCGCCAAAAGTCTGCCGGATCTTTTTGAAGATCAGAGCATCAATCAGTTTGTATTGAATTTTTTCCAATACCGTTCCGTTCTTTCCTTTATCCCACCCAATGCCGTTGATCTTGTATCCCAATTGCACACCACGATTGAACAAAGATTCTATTCTCCCACCCTTTTCCTTGATTCCTTTTTCGATATTCTTCTTGAAATTCTTCGCGAGTGATGGCACGCTTAACAGGAATGTCGGTTTCGATTCACGGATGTTCACCGGAACATTTTTCAGTGTTTCAAACGGTGTCTTGCCGATCTGCACCGAAGACATGCTGGCACCGTTCTTCATCAGTGTATAGATCCCTGCCGTGTGTGCGAAGCAATGGTCCCACGGCAGTATGAGAAGCGAATTGTAATCCTGCGGGATATGGAGCAGAGCGGATGATTGCTCCACATTCGCCGTATAATTGCGGTGAGTAAGAATGATTCCTTTCGGGTCCGCGGTAGTACCGGAAGTATAACAGATGTTTGCGGCATCGTTTTCGGCGACGGATTGCCATCGGGTGATGAAATCTTCTAAGTGGGTTTTCAAATACTCAGTACCGGAATCCAGCAATGCGGTGAATGTCATTTCTTCATCGTTCTGCGGCTCTCCGTCCAACACGATAACTTTTTCAAGTTCGGGAAGATCATTCTTTACAGAGCGGATCTTATGCGCATGTCCCCCCGAAACGATCACCATCCGCGCACCCGAGTGCAGCAGACGGAATTTCAGATCCGAGAGTTCATCGATCTTTACCGATAACGGGACGTTGATTGCGCCTGCATACAGCATTCCCGCTTCAGCGATCACCCAATCGTTCCTCCCTTCGGAGACCAAAGCGATCCTTTCCCCTTTTTGAATTCCGATGTTCATTAATCCGGCCGCACAGGCATACACGTTCTCTTTCGCTTGATTGTAGGTGATTCCTTGATACGCATCCTGTTTTTTTTCCCATAAGAGAATGTTCAACGAATATCTTTTACAGCTTTGTTCAAGAAGGTTCGGGATGGTCCGTTGCGGAGAGTTTTTCATAGGTGGTATGATGTGAGTATGATGGAGCCCATCATTATGATATTTCTTGTAGATGGGCTGTATATAATCACTGAATATTTATCGGTTTTTTCGGGGAAAAGCAATCATGAATGAGGCGGTAAAAATGAACGATTTTTTCATGAAAAAGACGACGGTTATTAGAGCATAACGAATACCCTATCATATATTGCCAAGCTCTTCTTGGCAGTCTGTTCCGTTCGTTACCACCATACCAAAAGATGGTCTCCATATGTTATTGCAATTGAATTACTTTGGAAAAATAATTTGCGTTGTGAATCTACCACAATTATATTGGACAACAAACAATTGCCATACTCACATTTGTGAAGATCCTAAACAATGCACTCATTGGAGCCAATATCATATGAAGAATGTGAATAACAAGAAACTGAAGATATCTTCGGAACAACGGAATGAACTTCTGAAAGCATTGAAAGCACGCTTCGAGAAGAACATGAAGCGCCACAAAGGACTTGAATGGAACAAAGTTCAGACAGCATTGGAAAAAGATGCGGATAAGCTCTGGTCACTCAGCGAAATGGAACGCACAGGCGGTGAACCGGATGTTGTCGGTTACGATAAAAAAGCGGGTGAATTCATATTTTTTGACTGCTCAGCGGAAAGTCCACAAGACCGTAGGAGTGTCTGTTATGACCGTGAGGCATTGGATTCGCGCAAAGAAAATAAACCAAAGACAAGCGCTGTTGAAATGGCTGAATCCATGTGTGTAGAACTCTTAACGGAAGAAGAATACCGGGATCTGCAGAAACTGGGGGAATTCGACTTGAAAACCTCTAGTTGGGTAAATACTCCGGCTGCAATTCGAAAACTCGGAGGAGCTATCTTCTGTGACAGACGCTATGACACTGTTTTCGTTTATCATAACGGAGCAGAATCATACTATGCTGCAAGAGGATTCCGTTGTTCACTGCGGGTCTAAGAATGGAAGCTTAATCATACCGTTATACTTTGTATCTGGAATGATCCAGAATCTATGAAACCGGCAAACGGGATGATGCTTATGACAATTCCAGAGATCAAATAATCCCACGACCTACCTTACAGAGAATAAATCGCCGTCAGATATCGATGCTTAACGAAGTTTTGAATACGAGTTCCGGTATTTCGAACACGACAACGCCTACCATGTAATGTGAGGAGACAGTGTATTATCTGCCAAGTGCAAATGCGGTCGGCAAGATCATGCCGAAAGTTAAATAAGGTACAGAGCCACCACTTTTAGGGGAAAGTAAACGGGAGGGATTTAAAAAACAAAATCCCGCAGTTTGCAGGATTTTGACTGAAAAGGAGTGACCGCGGATGGTCTCGAACCATCGACCCTCTGCTTAAAAGGCAGATGCTCTACCGCTGAGCTACGCGATCATCTTTTACTAAAGTGTTACTAATATAATAAAAAAAACCACGTTCCGCAACGGAAAACGCTTATGTTTTATGAATTTCAACTAATTTGCGGCTGGCCTGAGCTTTGGTCTGCGGCATCGTTTGTCGATTTTTTCTTTCGGTAGATGATGCCGATTGGAATGATGACACAGTATCCAATGACAAGCAGAATCGGTGCTACGGTCAATGCGATGGGATTATCCCACGGTTTCGCACTCAAGGCGAAATATCCTGCAACGATGACAGCAACTCCGCCGAGAATGATCTGATAATTGATCGCTTCCAGACTGAGGGAATCGATCCGGGTGGTTTTCTTCTTCGAAATTTTTTCTTTCTGGATCTGTTTTGCCATTTTTCGATCTCCTTCCCCTCTCTATGTATGGTCATAAAAAAGCCAGACGTTGGGGGGGCCGTCTGGCTCGACCTATAATTTGCAACACTCAGGGGAAGAAGCATTGCAATGGTCGAGTACAATATAATTAGAAAATTCTAAAAATCAACGTGCTGTTTTTTTGTTTCTTTGCTTTGTGACATTCTTCACACCCTTGAATTTCGTTTTTACGGAGATCTTCTTATTTGTTACCGTGTTTGTCTTGTCCGATGCCTTCGTAGTTGTTTTGTTTGTCTTTTTAATGATTTTTTTTATT
>CAIVNT010000132.1 GCA_903907305.1 uncultured Ignavibacteriota bacterium | reverse complement strand
CGCAGCTGGCGTGGACGAAACAGTCCCTTCATAACGATATGTTCACGGCGCTAACGAAGATTGCAGTGCTGTATGCGGGATACGGTTCGATCGAATCGGCGGTAAAAATCGGAGAGAAAGCGCTGACCCATGCCGCGAACAGTGAGGTCCGGAATTTTGTGGATGATCTGAAACGAAAATTGCCCCGTTCCGAGCGGGAGCATGACGTTCCTCAAACCCAAACGCCGCTCCATATCTGTTATCTGGTCAACTCCATTCTCGGAGTGACCGGAGGTAATCAGGCATTGTTGAAACAAAGCAACGAACTGGTGCGAAGAGGTCATACGGTAACGATCGTTACGTATACGGACAAGCCGGCATTTATGAACGTTCGTTCAAACGTTGTTATCGTGTCCGCCGGTGAGCCGTTGGCGCCCCATGTACCGAAATGTGATGTTGCAGTGGGGACCTATTTTTTGAATGCTCTGGAACTGAAGAATGTCACTGCAGCAGTGAAGGTGTATTTTGCACAGGGGGACCAATATATATTCGATGATTCAACAGTACATTTGTCAGCGTCCCAGCGTAAGGTCCGAGATCATTGGGAGGCGATGTCCAAAGAATCATATCTGCAACCGAATGTGAAACTCGTCGCTAATTCCAACAGTCTCGCCTCAGCGATCGAACGGAAATACGGAAGGAAGGCGGATGCTGTTGTGAATGTGTGCATAGATCAGACCATCTTTCGTCCCCTCCAGCGTTCCATCGTTCCGTCAAAACTCCGGATCCTCATAGTCGGTCCCGATATGAAAGGTTCTGAGACCGAACCGCTGTTATTCAAAGGGATGGGAGATGTGAGGCAGGCACTGGAGGAACTGGCAAAACGAAAAAAAGAGTTTACGGCGGTGAGAATGTCGAATTCCATGCCGGAGATCTTCGATGGATTTCCATGTGAATTCTATACAGTGCCGAACGATGAGATGAAGACATTCCTGTATGGTACGGCGCATATCCTTGTCTATGCTTCACATTATGAATCATGGGGACTCCCGCCGTTGGAAGCCATGGCGTCCGGAGTTGCGGTAGTCTGCACGGCAAACAGCGGTTCAGTGGAATACTGCAGGGACGGAGAAAACTCTCTTCTGGTCCCGATCAAATCGCCGAAAGATATATGCCGCGCAATTGAACGGTTGATGGATGACGCGGTCCTGCGAGAGAAGATCGTGCGGGGAGGATATGCCACTGCGCGTCAATTTCATCGAGAGCGTGAATGGAATGAAATGGAACAGCTATTCATCTCGTATGTGCGGTCCGGCAAGCAGCAGAAGAAGTCATTCAGCGGAAATGCAAAAGTGCTCCTCGAATCCATCACAGCATTGTTTGAACAGAAGGAATGGTCAAAGTCGCTCGATACCATCACACAGTTCCAAGAGCAATTTCCCGAATGCTGGCAGAACGATGGTGATATGCAGGAGCTTCTTGCGCAGTTCAAAGGGATGAATCATTTGAATCTGGAGCAGCTGAATGAAGCGAAAGCGGCGTTCGAGTTTGCGCTGAATATCAATCCGAAGTCATCCGAAGCGTGTGCCGGACTCGGGGAAGTATTGTATCAGGCGGAAATGGATGAAGCATCGAAGAAGATGTTCGAATGGGGAGTGGTGAATGATCCGGAAAATATCAATGCAAGAAAAGGTCTGGCGAAGATCAATTCTGAACTGCAATTGCCCGGCGGGGATAATTCCCTGCTCGATCCGAGGATATCCTCTTTGATCGAACAAGCCGAAGATCTCATCAATGAAACCAACATCGAACGTGCCGAGGAGATCCTTGGAAAAGTATTTGCCATCGACAAATATCATGTTGATGCGCTGAACGATCTTTCGGTCTGTCATATCATTAAAAAAGATATTGCCAATGCGATAGAGATCCTTTCCCTTGTCATGGCGATCGATCCAAACAACGAAACTGCTCAGGAGAATTTGAGAATGCTCAATGAACAGCCGTTGGAAATAGTCGAAGAATAGCGGAGAAGAAGAATGACATCCATCTCATTATGCATGATCGTTAAGAATGAGGAGAAATATCTTCCGGGTTGTCTGGAATCGGCGCGTCCGTTCGTTGATGAGATCATCATTGTGGACACCGGTTCCACGGATTCAACGGTTGCTATTGCCGAACAGTATGGAGCGAAAGTCTTCCGCTTCCCGTGGAACGGAAATTTCAGCGATGCGCGGAACGTATCGATCCGTCACGCCACGTCCGATTGGATCCTGTATCTTGATGCTGACGAGCGTCTGCTGACCGGTAATGAGATGCGGGGATTGATGCCGACTCAGTCAACAATTGCATACAGTGTTTCCATCCGCAGTAAGCATATCCTTCCGTCCGGCACGGTCGAGCAGGTGAATCAGTATCAGCGGTTCTTCCGCCGTCATCCGAAGATCTTCTTTGAAGGTGTTGTGCACGAGCAGGTGCTTCCTTCCCTTATGCGGATGAAAAAAAATATTGCATCGTGTGAATTATTCATTGAACATCTTGGCTACGGTGAGAGTCTGGAGAAGATCAACGAAAAATGTCTGCGGAATTCGGAGATGCTCCTTCGACAACTGGAAAAGAATCCGTATGACTACTATGCACACTATCAACTCGGTAACACCTATGGAGTGATGCAGCGGTATGACGAAGCGGAGGTCCATTTACTGAAGGCAGTGGAGAACGACCGAAATGTGAGCATTCGGGGATCTGCCAGCAACATTCTGGTGGAATTGGAAATGAACCGCTCGAATCTGGACCGGGCCGAACATTGGTGCCGGCAGTCCTTAAAATATGTTCCTGTACAGGTGATGGGATATTGGTTCCTGTCCGGCATCCTTACTCATAAGAAAAAATATGATGAGGCACTGCAAATGATAGAACAGATCCGGAAGAATTCGAAAAAGCCGACAGGATTGGCGCATGATCTTGCGATAGCGCAGGGAGAGATCAATTATCGGTCGATCGTATGTTATGAAGGAATAGCGAATAATGCCGTTGTCGAAGGAGATTCGGCATTGGCCCATGCAGCCGTGACGAAAGCGGAACAGGTAGGGATCCGTTCATTAAAACTGCAGACTATCGGAATTCAGACCGCATTGTCTTTGAATGAATATGACATTGCCGTTGAGCGGATAGATTTTATGCTTAGAAATCTGCCGCCAGAATCTGTTTCCCAGAAAGAACGGTTTGCTGTCATCAGAAAGAAGATCGAAGCGATGTGTGTGGCATGATGTCGGGTAAATAGTCTTATGGTAATCGGGCACAAGCGGAGTTGAAATCCGATGTCCCCTTTTTACTGATCAAGGTATACAATACAAGACCAAACGATATGGAAAGGAACGATGTATGTGTCAACGTCATTGATTATTCTGATGGGTTTAGTTAGTTTTGTAAAGACAAGATTTTCCATGGAGCAGTTATGATTCGCAATTCAATATTACTGATATTCACATTACTGTTGGTCGGTTGCGAAAAACCAACGGATCCCACGCACGTTTCTTCTGCCAATAACAGTACCGGAAAAATAAGTTTATCACTGGATAAGCAGAATGCCCCCGCTGCTGTGAACACGCTGGTCATTATACTTTCCCGATCCGGATTTTCATCTCTTGAAAAAGTGATCGATATCAAGAACGATTCCGCAGCATCTGTTCTGTTCGATGCTCTTGCGATCGGAAGTTGGAAGATCAATATCGATGCAAAAGGTTCCGATGGAAAGATATTATATACAGGTCAATCCGATGTCATTGTTTTTGAGAATAGTGTTTCCGTGGTCAATATCACATTGAACGCGGTGGCTTCCGGAACCGGAAGTGTGGTGATCAATGTTTCCTGGGGCGGTATCAATCCTGTTATCTTCCCGAAGACGTACGGCGGCACATCAGCTGAAATGGGTATGTCCGTCTTTCCGACATCAGATGGTGGCTCTGTTCTTGGTGGAATATCACATTCCCTCGGAGAAGGAGGGGGTGATGCGTGGGTAGTGAAGACCGATGTAAACGGCATCGTCTTATGGAGTAAAAGCTACGGCACCACCGGTGAAGACAGAGTGAACAGTATTTTGCAGACATCCGACGGGGGATATCTGTTCGTTGGGTATAAACATGTGGATGGTGAAGATTCATGGATCGTCAAACTTGATTCCATCGGCAATGTACAATGGACAAAGAATTATGGATTGGGCGGTGATGATGCATTCCTTATCGTGAAACAATTATCGGACGGGAATTATTTGACCTGCGGATATACATATACAAGTAATTGGGGAGCGGGTAATTTTTACGACGGTCGAATGATGAAATTTACATCTACCGGTGAGATACTCTGGTCAAAAACTCTTGGTTCCATCGGCGGAGACTTCACGATGAATTTTGTTGAGGTACCTCAGGAAGGGATCTATGTATCCGGATATAATGGATCGAATACAGCACATATCTATGATCTGTGGTTGATCAAAATGACACAATCCGGAGATGTCCTTTGGGAGAAAACATACGGCACTCAGTATGAAGAGCGGTCCGCGGGAATCACAACAACCAGTGACGGTAATTTGATGATAAGCGGATTCCGGATGACGAATTCAACAAGGGTCGGCACGATCACCAAGATCGATACATCGGGGAAAGAACTTTGGACGAAGGAATATCCTTCAGTGAATGGTGATATGCTGAAAATGAATACGCTGTCCGACAATTCGGTTCTGGTATCAGGATACAGCACGATAGCGAGCTACGGACAGCAGGGGATGCTGATGAAGATCAATAATGACGGCATTGCTGCGTGGACAAAATATTACGGCGGAACCGGAACGGAAACGTTCTCGGAATTCCAATTGACGAAAGATAACAGGATCATTGTGATTGGAACTACCTCTTCGACCGGTGCAGGAATGCAGGATTATTGGCTGCTTAAGTTGACGAACGACGGCATTATGCAATAAAAAATTCAGCAGGATGTCGATTCCGGCATTCTGCTGAATTTCGTTGAAAATGGGTGATTCGTGAATCGGATCACCTATTTTTTTGCCCACCTGTTTGATATTGTGCATCAGTAATCCTTTCACAGTAAAAAAAACCGACAGAATTCCCGAAAAATGATTGGCACGCAACTTGAAGTCCTATCGGTGAACGTAATTTCATGACAACATTGTTTACGGATAAACAATGGCAATACACGGCAGGGAAGCCAATTAGAACATTCATTAGATGAGGTTTTTATGGCATTCTCCACCGGCGGTCGAATCAATACCAATATTGGCGCTGACCAAGCATACAGCGCACTGAATGATATTACACGTGAACTAGGAGTGCACCAGCTGAGACTCGCCACCGGAAAAAGGATCAATTCCGCATCCGATGACGCGTCCGGCTATGTCATTTCGAAAAAGATGGAAGGGCGCATCCGTGCGATGACAGCGGCGCTGGACAACGTTGGTGATGCTCAAAGCGTGTATGGTGTGGCGGAAGGTGCATTACAGACCGTTGCAGATATCCTGACGACGATCAAAGAGAAACAGACCCGCGCGGCAAACGGAGCGCTGGGAGGCGAGGAAAAAGACGCGATCGTATCCGAGATCAACTCATTGATGGGTGAAATTGCAGACATCACCAATCAGACAAAATTCAACGGGACAGCATTGCTTTCCGGAAGTTTTTCAAAAGTGTTCCAGGTCGGCGAAAGTGCATCCAGCGTTCTAACTGTTTCATTCGCATCGGTGGATAATCTGAGCCTGCTCGGATTTGCTGCCGGCAGCCTGACAAGCGCAAATATTGCTAACCTTACAGTAGACACAGGATTGGCGGCGATCAACGGTGAGATCGGAAAAGTCGGTGCGTATGTCAACAGACTTCAAACAAAAGAATCCAACATCACCAGCGCTATCACTAATACCGAAGCGGCGAAGAGCCGCATCATGGACGCTGATGTTGCAAAGGAACAGATCCATTCTTCGAAACTGCAGATCCTTCAGCAAACGGCAACTGCGCAGCTGGCTCAAGCAAATTCTTCACCGCAGTCATTTTTATCTTTATTCAAGTAAATCATTAACGGCCAATAAAAAGGGGACATTATTCATCATGTCCCCTTTTCCTATGTACTCTCGTGAATACACTGCGTAGAATTCTTCTGCAGATATTTCACAGCGTGCCGATAATATACATGTAGAGTAAAAATAGTTACTCCTCTCAAAACATGGGCAAGGATGCCCATCACACCAAAAATACACGGAGGTATTTATGGCCTTTTCAACAGGCGGTAGAATCAATACAAACATTGGCGCCAACCAGGCGTACAGTGCCCTCAACACGATCAGTCGTGAACTCGGTGTCCACCAACTTCGTTTGGCTACCGGTAAACGCATTAATTCAGCATCGGACGATGCATCCGGTTACGTGATCTCCAAGAAAATGGACGCCCGTATCCGTTCAATGAGCGCAGCTTTGGATAACGTCGGAGACGCGCAGAGCGTGTTCGGAGTTGCCGAAGGTGCGTATCAGACCGTTGCTGATATCCTGACCACGATCAAAGAGAAGCAGACCCGCGCAGCGAACGGCGTTATGGGGAGCGATGAGAAGGATGCTATTGCGTCCGAGATCAACTCTCTGTTGTCGGAAGTCGACGACATCGCAAACCAGACGAAGTTCAATGGAACGGCACTGCTTTCGGGTACGGCATATTCCAAAGATTTCCAGGTCGGAGACGGATCGAGTGATACACTGACGGTCGGATTCTCACTGGTCAGTGCCGGCGGCTTGCTGGGCGTAGGAGCAGGATCGGTGACATCAGCGAATATTTCCACACTGACGGTCGATGCAGGACTGACGACGGTCAACTCGGAGATCGGAAAGATCGGCGCGAATGTGAATCGTCTTCAAACAAAGGAGTCGAACCTCACCACGGCGATTACGAATACAGAAGCAGCGAAGAGCAGAATTATGGATGCGGATGTTGCCAAGGAACAGATCATGGCATCGAAGCTAAACATTTTGCAGCAGACGTCCACGGCGCAGTTGGCTCAGGCCAATTCCTCTCCGCAGGCGTTCCTGTCTTTGTTCCGGTAAATCACTGTTCGATGGACAAATAAAATGACAAGGACTTGATGCATAACTCAATGCGGCAGGTGAAGTGTATCCTTTCGAGTGAGTTGATTTGAAAAACAATAGATGCGTCTTGTTCGTGCAGTTAGTGTTTACAGAATAGAGCATACAGATCGGCAGCATGCGCTTTGCACTTTTGGATATTACTTCTTTGGTATAAAGATGTGTATTGGTTGAGTTATGCTCAACCGTATGAGAACGAATGTGCACGTTTTACGGAACTTTCAGCTATTCGTTCGAAACAGGATCCATCAGTACAATGTCATTGAAAGACCGGAACTTGATCGTCAGGAATTTATCATAGTAAAATATCTGAAAAACCTTCTCGAAAAGGCGCAAAGCGGATAACGTTTAAGATTTTATATATTTATGCGCATCAGCATCGTTGCCGAAGATAGATTTTTGGGTTTATCAGAAGTCTTCATACTGTAAGAAAATAGTTCCACCCAAGGGAGCACGGAAGCTCCCACTTTTCAACAAGATGTACATACACGGAGGTAGTTATGGCATTCTCAACCGGCGGTAGAATCAATACGAACATTGGCGCCAACCAGGCGTACAGTGCCCTCAACACGATCAGTCGTGAACTCGGAGTCCACCAGCTTCGTTTAGCGACCGGTAAACGCATTAACTCAGCAGCGGATGATGCATCCGGATACGTGATCTCCAAGAAAATGGAAGGTCGTATGCGCT
>CAIVNT010000131.1 GCA_903907305.1 uncultured Ignavibacteriota bacterium | reverse complement strand
GCGGAAAAGAAAATCCTCATTATTTCGATGATAGTGCTATGTCCCGAGCTGTTCCGATAGGGATCATTACCTGCGGAGATCTTCGTGAATCGGCTTTGTTTTCACTTGCGGATGCCTCGGTAACGAACAGTGAGGATGGGATATGGGGAGCGCATGCGATCGCCGTGATCATCAATGCTCTGTGCGCAGAGGATGAATTTGAAATTGCCATGGAAAAAGCAATAGACGTTCTACCCGTAACAAGCTGGATAAAACGGACTGTTGACGATGCACTGCGGATAAGCAAAGGTGCTTCATCTATCTTTTCCATTCTGCCGGAACTTCACGAAAGTGTAGTGAATAGAGAATACAGTTATGGTAACAGCGCACCTGAAACGCTCGCCCTTGCGTTTGCCATAGCGAGAACGCATGGAAAAGATTTCAACACTTCTGTGATGACGGCGGCTTCATTTTCAAAAAATAGCGAATCGCTTCCCGCGATCGTCGGCGCATTGTCAGGAGCGATGATATCGGGAGATATCCTGAATGAACATTGGACAGCTTCAATACAAACACTGAAAGGTATATGCATCCCGGAACTTGCCGGTAAGAATTTTCTTTCATTGACAGAACAGATCGCACAAAAGATAGGACAACGACGAACGGTATGAGAATATCCTGGCTGGAACTGCCTGAATTGATCGAACATGAGCTTCGACAGCGAGATGAGGAAGGGAGTGACGTTTCTTCATTACGAACTGAGTGGGACCGGATCAAAGTATTGTCCGGATCTGAATCCAATGTCCGGAATGTATCGCTCGAACTGTATAACAAGCTCGAAACTGCTGCATCGGAAATAAAAAACATCGATAACGAACCATCGGATTGGAACGGTATCGTTTCACTTTCCGGAATAAAAAATATAACCTCACGCGGTCGGGTAGATGCGGTTGTCGAAGATAAGATCCTTGGCGGCTGGCTGGGAAGAAGCTCCGGTTGTATGCTCGGGAAGCCTGTCGAAAAGATCAGTCGTGCCGGTATACGCGATTTACTGTCGTCCAACAATACCTGGCCGATCACGAATTACGTTTCTGGAAAGGGTATTCCGGATCATCTTCTGAAAAAATATCCGTGGAACAGACATTACGGAAAAGAAAGTCTTCTGGAGAATATCGTCTGCATGCCGGAAGATGACGATATGAATTATCCGATGCTCAATCTTACTGCCGTTGAACGCTACGGCAGAGATGTCACATCGGAACAGATCATTCAGACATGGCTCGATCTCGCTCCCGTTCTTTCCACTTTCACTGCTGAACGGATCGCTTACAGGAACCGTCTGAACGGAATTCTACCGCCGGAGAGCGGTTCCCTCGGGAATCCCTACCGTGAATGGATCGGTGCGCAGATCAGGGCGGACATGTGGGGTTGGATCGCTCCTTCACAGCCGACGCTCGCTGCTGAATTGGCGTGGCGCGACGCAAGTGTCAGCCATGTGCGCAATGGTATATATGGTGAAATGTTCTTTGCTGCGGCCGTTTCGTCGGCGTTCCATCATGCCGATATCCGCTCTGTCATCACCGAAGCACTGACAGTTATACCTCCGAACTCTCGCTTAGCGGAAGCTATTCGATTCGTTCTTGCGATGCCGATCAGTGCTCAGTCTTGGGAAGCGACAGTAGATTCTTTGTATGAACGCTTCGGAAGGTATCATTGGGTCCACACCATCAATAATGCCGCTCTCGCAACTGCGGCACTTCTCTCCTCGAACGGGGATTTTGAAACAGCCATCTGTAATGTTGTGATGGGAGGATGGGACACGGACAGTAACGGTGCTACAGTCGGCTCGGTGATAGGTACAATGAACGGAGCCAAAGAATTGCCTGAAAAATGGATCGCGCCTCTTCACGATACGATCCGTTCGAGCGTAAAGGGTTTCGACAATTCATCGTTGAGCGGACTTGCGCAGAGAACCACCAATATCGCTAAAACTAATATTTCACTATAAAAGAGAATTATGAGATCAAAATCAGAATTGGTAAAAGACAGAGCAACACTGGAAGACCGTGCCAAAGCAAGCCTCGTCGGTCATGCTGTTGGTGATTCATTCGGTGATATCGCCCGTTCACCCGATTATCATCTTCAATACGGCATCACGATGGATTTTACGGAAAAGCCTGCTCCGGGCACCGATGATACGGAATTTGCTTTATTGACCGCACAAACGCTCATCAAGGCGAACGGGAATCTTACCGATGCTGATGTTTTGGAGAGTTGGAAAACACATGTGCTTCCTCTTTCGGAATTGAAACGGGGAGGTGCAAGCGAACGTGAAGCTGCGGCAAATATCCGCCGAGGAGTGCTTCCGCCGTTTTCCGGCATATATAATTCTCATTATATGAGCGATGGTGCGGCAATGCGCGTTACACCAATCGGTATTGCCTGCGCCGGTGATCCGGAGCGGGCGGCATATCTTGCCGACATTGATGCACGCATCAGTCATTCGCGCGATGGATTGTGGAGCGCACAATCAGTCGCGACAGCTGTTGCTGTCGCCATGGCCGATGGGTCCGTGGATGAAATATTCCAGGCTGCTGTGGATGCGGTGCCGAAAGATTCGTGGATGAGATTTACATTCATGAAAGTGCAGGAGATCATCGAGCAAAAAAAGACGCTCGAAGA
Organism: uncultured Ignavibacteriota bacterium; assembly: GCA_903907305.1. Classification (GTDB taxonomy): domain Bacteria; phylum Bacteroidota; class Ignavibacteria; order UBA10030; family UBA8401; genus UBA8401. The sequence goes on along the minus strand of CAIVNT010000131.1, from coordinate 711 downwards.
AGCATGGAAACCGCTTCACGATGCACTCTGGACTGAATATAAATCCGTTTCCCCTGAAGCAGTTCCTTCTGCGTTGGCGATCTTCAAACTGACGGATGGTGATTTTAAGCGGGGAATTATTTACAGCGGTAATTTCGGCAGAGATGCAGATACGATCTCCGCAATTGTCGGAGCCATCAGCGGTGCTAAGAACGGCATGAAAGCGATCCCGCAATCCTGGGTGGATAAAGTCCGCCTGACCACCGGCGTCTGTCTGCCGTTTACCAAAGGGATGGACCTGTTCGGTGTTTCACGTCAACTTGCTGATTTGATCAAATAGTCAATTTTCGTTAGCAATTCGCCACTCCCAAAGGGATGCCTTCACGAAGTGACCCTTCGGGTCGGCAAAAGGCACTAAAGCACAAAATCCCACAAAGGATAAATGATTATTTAGTGTATTATTTTTTTTTCGATAAATTTGTGTTTTGGTGCCTTTGTGGCAGAGAGCGAAAGTATTTTTCAATACACTGAGTAATTAGCATTTTATATTATGGAAAAAATAACAATTGTTTGCACAACTAATGAACAAACCCTTTTCTGTCTGGCGTGAATCCCATCGTCTCCAATTCGCTGTTGCCTCCTTATTGGCTCTGCCTACCATTTTTTTCAATTAGAGTCTTATTGAAACGACACAAGTAAAAACGGTCAATAATTTACATTGAAAATAAGTAT
>CAIVNT010000130.1 GCA_903907305.1 uncultured Ignavibacteriota bacterium | reverse complement strand
TAAAGGTATGTTATGTCTGAAGCGATTAAAGGTTTAGAACCGAAACTTCTCTGGAAGTATTTTGCAGAGATCAGTCTGATCCCCCGTGGCTCGAAGAATGAAAAAGCAATCTCCGCTTATGTAATGGGCGTTGCGAAGCGGCTCGGTCTGGAAGCAAAACAGGATAAATTCATGAATGTTGTTGTGAAGATCCCGGCAACCAAGGGAATGGAGTCCGCTCCATCTGTCTGTCTGCAGGGACATCTTGACATGGTTCCGGAAAAAAATAAAGAAAAAATTCACGATTTCACCAAAGATCCCATCGAACTCGTCCGCAAAGATAATTTTCTGATGGCGAACGGAACCACGCTCGGTGCAGACAACGGAGTTGCCGTTGCAACGAATCTTGCGATTATGGAAGAGCGCTCCATTCAACACGGCCCGCTTGAACTATTGTTCACAGTGGATGAAGAGACGGGATTGACCGGTGCGAATAATCTGAAACCGGGATTCTTATCGAGCAAGACGCTCATCAATCTTGATTCTGAAGAAGAGGGTTCATTGTTCGTCGGTTGTTCCGGCGGACGCAACACGATCGGCACGTGGAAACTTATTCAGGAAACAGCACCTCGGGGAACTGTTGCTGTGAAAGTTACTGTCAAAGGACTCAAGGGCGGGCATTCCGGACTTGAGATCGACAAAGGCCGCGGGAATTCGATCAAGATCATCAATCGCGTGCTGATTGCTCTTGAAACTGTTGGTGCACGTCTTTCATCGATCGAAGGCGGGAACAAGAGTAACGCCATTCCGCGTGAAGCCGAAGCGGTGGTGTTTTTGCCGAAGAACAATTTCAAAAAAGCGGCAAGGATCGTTGCGCAATGGAATGAAACGATCAAAGCGGAACTTTCTTCCGTTGAGCCGGATTTGCAGATCATGTGCGAACAGTCAGAAATGAAAAAAGGGAAAGTGATAAAGAAAACTCTTCAGTCCTCACTCTATCGCACCATCTCCGCTCTTCCCCACGGCGTGTTGAAAATGAGTGCGGATATCAAAGAACTTGTCGAAACATCCACCAACATTGCCATCATCAGTATGGATAAGAAAGTGATCGAGTTGATCACCAGTCAGCGCAGTTCTGTTGAGTCCGAAACACTCGAAGCGTTGCAGACCATGGCGTCACTCTTCACGCTCGGCGGGGCATCTGCGAAACATACCGAAGGATATCCGGGATGGAAACCGAATATGAATTCTGCGATCCTTGCCGTTGCAAAGAGTTCGTATAAGAATCTGTACGGAAAAGAACCGCTCGTGAAAGCGATCCATGCAGGACTCGAATGCGGTATCATCGGTGAAAAATATCCGGGGATGGATATGATCTCGTATGGACCGACACTCGAAGGAGTACACTCGCCGGACGAAAAGATCCACATCGACACGGTAGACAAATTCTGGAAGTTCACGTTGGAGATACTGCGTACCGTGAAGTAACAGGATGATTATCTCTTTTTTGCGGAACGCCGAAGCGATTTCGGCGTTCCGCATTTTAAATGGAATGCTGATTCTATTCTTGCTACATTTTTACCATTGACTCACGAAGGCATATGATTCCACTTCAGATCGATCTTATCGGTGCCGCCGGATGCTACGGCATCTTATTGCTGATGTATTCAGCGCTTCATACATCGAAGACGCATTCGATCGCATCGCGCATCTTTTCAGCGCTTTTTTCATATGTGTTCAGTTTCTTTGTGATCGATTATGCGGTGAATTGTGTCATTGTTTTTATCAATGTGTTCACATCTCCGGATGCGATCCTCGGGCTCACAGGATTTGTCTGCATGAACGGCATACTCTACTGGCTGATCGATAAATTTTCAGATAAAACTCGCATAGTGGAAACGATGAACTTCGTCCGGTCTTCGTTGATATTCGGGAATTATTTCCGGTTGAGGGATGTCGATACGCAGGAACAGATCGGGACATACCGGATGAAGGAGCTCTACAAAGAGGTGCACGGCAAGCCGTTCAGGGATGAAGTGATTGCGACGGCATTCGACGAGCAGGTGACAAAATTCAAGAGAGTATCGATCGAGGAGCTGCAGAAGAAAGAGAAGCATTATCCTCCCGAATACTTTGAGGAACTGGAAGATCTCAAACAGAAGCAAAGACGAGATGTTTCTGTCTCATTCCGATTCCAGTTGATGGATGCAGGTTTTCATCCCTTCCTCAGACTTATGGAACAATTTGAGATTGATCCTGTGACGAAGATCCTGTCGTTCAATATCATTTTCCCATTGTTACAATCCATGCCGGTATCGACTCCGGCAGAGCGGTCCCGTTTGTGCGAAAAGACTTACGAATCACTGCATATACTGATCGCACAAGAGTGGTTCCCGCTCTATGCGCCGTTTGTCGCGAACATCTCCGTTCTTTGCTGCAAAGCGGAATTCACCGACGAAATGCGTGAGGTCGTCGTGCCCTTGATGTCGTTTCAGATTTCAATGCATGCACTCAGGATACGCGGAAATCGTATCACGACTGTTACGAATATCCACTCGATCGCTAAGATCGAATTCTTGTAAAGCAACAACGGGAAGCGAATTATGACTTCAGCAGAAGAACTCTTCACGACAGAAATGGAACAGATGTCTCAGCAATTCCCCGGCGTAAAAGTTCCGCCGAATTGTTTTGTTTGGATGAATATAAAAGTGCTGCGGTATGAATCAAGGATCATGCTCTCCATTGAACTCCCGGTGACGGAAGCAATGCTCAATCCCATGGGAGTGATGCAGGGAGGATTCGTCACCGCGGCATTCGACAATGCGTTCGGCCCACTCAGTTACGTCGCGGCAAAGAATCCATGCACAACATTGGATATGCACACACAATATATCCGTCCGGTCCCGTTCGACGAATTGTTGACGGTGACTGTTCGCGTTGTTTCGCGCGGCTCTGTGTCGATGCATCTTTCCGGCGAAGCGTGTAATCGTAAAGGAAAACTTGTCGCAACCTGCAGTTCTAATATGATCGTGATGAGGTAAAAATGCTTTTCTTCCTCTCTCATTTTCTCTATATTCACACATCGAATTTTTCATCACTTTTCCGGCATTCCTATGTCTAAACAGTTCACTCCATACATCCCTGCAAGCGAATCGCCGCTCGAAATGTCTTTGCGCGGTATCGTCCTTGGAGCAATTCTCGGCATCGTCTTCGGCGCGGCTTCAGTCTATCTGGGCCTTCGTGTGGGACTCACAACCTCGGCATCGATTCCGATCGCTGTCATGGCGATTACCATCCTGAAGAAACTGAAAGGGAACACAGTGCTCGAGAATAATATCGTGCAGACTGTCGGTTCTGCCGGAGAATCGGTCGCCGCCGCTGTTGTCTTCACTGTACCGGCATTGATCTTTCTCGGCTATCCGCTGAAAACTTCTATTACGCTGCTGCTCGCTTTAACGGGCGGTGCTCTTGGCGTGCTGCTGATGATTCCTCTTCGCCGATATCTCATTGTAAAGGAACACGAGAATCTCCGTTTTCCCGAAGGGACGGCCTGTGCAGAAATTATCAAAGCAGGCGAGGTCGGCGGGACCTCCGCATCGAAGATCTTCAAAGGAATCGGTCTTGGAGCGTTGTGGAAAGGGATGTCCACCATTTTTGGCTTTTGGAAACCGAGTGTTGCGTATAATATTCCTTTCTATAAAGGAGCATCGGCTTCGATGGATATCGCCCCGGAACTGATGGGTGTCGGTTACATTATCGGTTGGCAGACATCGTTGATGATGGTCGGCGGAGGATTGATGGCGTCGTTCATCATTTCGCCGCTGATCGCGTTCATTGGTTCGGTCGCTTCGGCACCGATCTATCCCGGTACGATCCCGATCAACGAAATGTCTCCCGAACTGATCTGGAAAAATTATATCAAATATATCGGCGCTGGCGCCGTCGCAACCGGTGGTGTTATCGGACTCTTTCGCGCGCTTCCGTCCATTTGGGAATCTCTCACTGCGTCCATCAAACAGCTTGCAGCGGAACGGGGCGGTTCAGGAGCAAAAGTAGAAATTCCCCGGACCGAACGTGATACGCCGATCTCCATCGTCGGGATCGGTATTGTTGTACTGATCCTCTTTATCTGGCTCGTGCCGACATTCCGCGTGAATCTTCTCGGCGCAATCCTCATTATCGTTTTTGGATTTCTTTTCTCTGTCGTTTCTGCTCGTATCACCGGTATCGTCGGTTCGTCATCGAGTCCGCTCTCAGGGATGACGATCGCAGTCCTTATGGGAACCTGTCTCATCTTTTTAGCCGTCGGCTGGGGTGGACAGGAATACACGTATCTTGCATTGGTCATCGGCGCAGTCGTCTGTATCGCCATCAGTAACGCAGGAACAACGGCACAAGATCTGAAGACAGGTCATCTGCTGGGATCAACTCCAAGTTCACAACAGCTGGCGATACTTATCGGTGTTGTTACCTCGGCAGCGATCGTCGGTGTGACGATGCTGTTGTTGAATGAAAGTCAGGCGAAAGAAATTCCATTGCAGCATAAGTTCACCGTCACGGCAGAGCAATATAAGCGCTCTGAAACAATGACCGGCAGGGACGGGAAAGAATATCTGTTGGTAAGAGTCAGTGGGGTGGAAGGCATTGAACTCGGAAATTATCTTGTTGATCAACAGTCGAAAGAAGCGATCTTCAAACGTGAGGATGGTATCGGCGGACGCGAGCTCGCTGCGCCGCAGTCCAATCTGATGGCGGTGCTCATCTCGGGACTGCTCGAACAGAAACTGCCGTGGGGACTGATCATGATCGGTGCGTGTATCGCATTCTTTATGGAATTGATAGGGATCCATTCGCTTACATTTGCGGTGGGATTCTATCTGCCGCTCTCATCTACGATGCCGATCTTTGTCGGCGGACTCGTCCGCAAGATCGCTGATTGGAGATACAAACGCGTTCCCGATGATACGGAAGAGAGTGAAGGAACACTTCTGTCATCCGGACTGATCGCGGGCGGTGCTCTCGTGGGAGTCGCCGGTGCATTCCTGAACTTCATCCCGAACTTTGTCGATGATGAAACAGGACTGCCAATGCCCATAGCTTTTGCATATAAATATCTTTCGTTCCTTTGGAATATGGATTTGATCGCTGTTGCTGTCTTTGGGATTCTTGCGTGGATATTATTTAAAGAAGCAAAGGGAAAATGAATTAATTTTAGATTTAGGGTTTTTGATTGGAGATTGCTATGACTGAAGAGCAATTGAAAACCAGAACTAAACAGTTTGCATTAAGAATAGTGAAGTTATCCGCAGCTTTGCCACGATCCCGAGAGTGCGATGTCGTCGGAAGACAGATATTGCGATCAGGTACTCCTGTCGGGGCAAATTATCGCTCGGCCTGTCGTGCACGTTCAACGGCTGACTTTATTTCTAAGCTAGGAATTGTTTTGGAAGCAGCAGACGAAACATTGTATTGGCTTGAAATATTAATCGAATCAAATCTTGTCCCCGGCAAGAGACTTTCAGATTTACTGAATGAAGCAGATGAACTTGTTGCCATTTTTGTCGCATCGTTAGTCACAAGTAAAAACAATAAATCTAAAATTCTATAACCTTTTCCAAAAGGTGATCAACTGGTCGTTTCTTTCACCGTTTTCCTGAAATCAGCAATAATTGCAAACAACAGAACAATCTGCGATCTAATATCTTCAATCTGAAATTCTATGGTTCCTTCTAAAACGTGGTATAACATATCTCTCACCAAGCAGATATTCCTCGGACTCATCTTCGGCGTGCTGGTCGGCTGGCTCGCTCCGGATTTCTCGAAAGAAATCGCATTCATCAGGACGATCTTCCTGAATCTGATCAAAGTGATCATCGCCCCGCTCATCTTCGGCAGCATTGTTGCCGGAATTGCTGGAGGCGGTTCTGCAAAGAAAGTCGGTCGGATCGGATGGAAAGCACTGCTCTATTTTGAGGTGGTCACAACTCTGGCACTGGCAGTGGGATTGATCGTCGTGAATATCACAAGGCCCGGGTACGGTGTTGAGCTAAAGGGCGATATGGTGCAGATGGGAAAGATCGCAGAGAATCATCCGATGACGCTCACGGAAACACTTATCCATGCTTTTCCGTCGAACATCGTCGATTCGATGATGCGGAATGATGTTCTGCAGATCGTTGTCTTTTCCGTGATCTTTGCATTCGCCGTTTCCGCGATGGGAAAGAAGGGAAAACCGATCCTCGAATTTGCCGAATCGCTTTCACAGGTGATGTTCAAATTCACCAGTTACGTGATGCTCATCGCTCCGTTCGGTATTGGCGCGGCGATGGCCGTCACCGTCGGTCATATGGGAATCGGTGTTCTGATCAATCTTGGGATGCTTGTCGGAACATTGTATATCGCGCTCATTGTTTTTGTTGTTGCAGTCCTTGGCACCGTTGCCTACATCATTAAATTGCCGATCAAGCAATATCTGAAAGCGATCAAAGAGCCGTTCACACTCGCATTCGTTACCACAAGCAGTGAATCCGCTCTGCCGAAATTGATGGAGAATATGGAGCGCATCGGCGTTCCGAAACGGATCGTCGGTTTTGTTGTTCCCACGGGATACAGTTTCAATCTGGACGGCAGCACACTCTATCTTGCTGTCGCCTCTGTCTTTGTGGCGCAGGCATCCGAGACAGTGACGGGGATCCATTTCGGATGGGATCAGCAGATCATGCTGATGGTGACGCTGATGATCACGTCAAAAGGAATCGCCGCCGTACCGCGCGCATCACTTGTTGTGCTGTTCGCTGCTCTGCACACATTCGGACTTCCGCCTGAGGGCGTTGCCGTGATCTTTGCGGTGGATGAACTGATGGATATGGCCCGTACATCGGTGAATGTTCTGGGTAACGGACTTGCCTGCGCGGTGGTTGCCAGATGGGAAGGTGAATTCGACGATCATAAAGCAAAAGTTTTCGGAACACCGGAAGAGGTTCGCCTCGAAACAGAAGAAGGAAATCTTGCGTTCGCTCAGGATGCAAGTCACGGAGAGTAGGATCCCACACTGGAGCATTTCGGTATCTATATAATTCTTTTCATTGCTGCCATCTTCTCCGGTCTGATCGATTCCATAGCAGGGGGCGGAGGATTGATCGCACTCCCTGCGCTGCTCAGCGTCGGGGTACCTCCGCAGGTGGCGTTGGGGACGAATAAATTCCAAAGTATGTTCGGTGTGTTCACTGCGGCACGCCATTATCGTGAACATGGACTGGTGAAATTCCGCGAAGAGAAACTGGGATTCATCATCACGTTCATCGGCGCTGGATTCGGTGCTTGGACTGTTCAGCAAATCGATTCACACATCCTCGGTTACATCATTCCTGTTTTTCTGCTCTTAATTGCCGTGTATACGATCTTCTCACCGTCACTCGGAAAGCATCAAACGGAGCCGAAACTGTCAAAAGAAAAATTCTTCATCATATTCGGCAGTCTGTTGGGATTCTATGACGGATTCTTCGGTCCCGGGGTCGGCGCATTTTGGGCGATTGCATTCATGTCGCTATTGGGATACGAGATCCGTAAAGCAACAGCACATACGAAAGTGATGAACCTTTCCAGCAACATCATTTCCGTGATCGTCTTTTCTCTCGGCGGTTCTGTGATCTTTCTCTATGGTATCATTATGGCGGCGGGACAAATCATCGGAGCGAGGATCGGTTCCGGTCTTGCGGTAAAAAATGGGATCAAGATCATCCGTCCGCTCTATATTACCATCGTCTTTGCCACGATCGCAAAACTTCTTTACGATCGATTCCTCTCATGACGTGCAGTCCGCTTCTACTTTAACTTACCGATAAATTCTTCTATATTACAGTTTACTAAAAATGGAGTATGAATGAGAATGTTCGTTCTGTTGGCACTGATCAGTGCACAGTGGTTATTCGGGTGGGGAAGCGTTGGGCATAAAATGATCAATAAAAATGCGGTGATCCACCTCCCGATTACCATGCAGAAGTTGATCGATCACCAATCCTTCCTTGAATTGCATTCCACCGATCCGGACACACGCAAGGTGAGCAGCGATACGGCGATGTTCTCGGAACAATACCGTCATTTTTTGGACGTCGATGAGTATCCCGATTTTAAGAACCTCAACCGTAAATTTGATACACTCGTCTCCGTATTTGGATGGGCACGTGTTAAAGAGAACGGAACGAATCCTTGGACTATCGTATTGGTGATGGATTCACTCACAGCACAGCTAAAACGTGGGGATACGACCGCTGCCTATCAGTCCGCCGCTGATCTTGGACACTATGTCGGTGATCCGCACCAGCCGCTCCACGCAGCGAATAATTACAACGGTCAATTGACCAATAATACTGGCATCCATTCCCGGTATGAAACAACAATGCTTGGGAAATATGTTGCACAGATCATCGTGACGAAGGATTCCGTGAGATATATAAGCGATGTATATGGATTTGCTTTCGATTTCATTCTTAAATCCAATGCATTATGTGATTCCATCTTCCGTGCGGACAATACAGCTAAGACTGCTTCAGGCGGATCCTATTCGACGATGTACTACGATACATTATGGAGCCGTCTCGGCGATATGACGAAAGCACAGATTCAATCAGCGACGATCGATCTTGCAAGCCTCTGGTATACGGCATGGATCAATGCCGGACTTCTAGCAAATCCTACCGGAGTGAAAAAAGATCGCCCCTCAAAATTGAAATCATTCAATCTTGAACAGAACTATCCGAATCCTTTCAATCCCCAAACAACCATCCGTTTCAATATTGCCGAGAGGACAAATGTGAAACTCGACATTTTCTCAGTGGAAGGGAAGCAGATCGTGTCGTTGGTGAATGAACAATGTGAAGAAGGAAGCTATAGTGCGGATTGGGATGCATCGAATATGTCCAGCGGTGTTTACCTGTATCGTCTTGTTACGGATAATTTCACGCAGACAAAGAAATTGTTGTTCATTAAATGATTAACGGCCTATTCGTCTTTTTTGTCACGAAAGCACAAAAACACAAAGTCTACAATAAAATCTATCAATACAGATGTGTTTTTGATCCTTCATTATATCTCATTTTGTGTTATCTATTTTTTCTAACATTGGTGTCTTAGTGTTTTGGTGGCAAAAATCAAACAGCTCTTTTCGGAAACCATGAAAACAAAACACTCCTGGACCAACTCGGAAATGAGTACCATCCGCACGCTGACAACTCCGTACAAGATCGAGCAGTTCCTGGATGGTGTTGGTTACAGCGCTGAATCCCGCTATCGTTCTCCCCGATCTGTGCTACACGATCGAAAAGCACATTGCTTTGACGGTGCCGTGTTTGCCGCCGCAATGTTGAAAAGACTCGGCTTTCGTCCGTTGATCGTGGATATGCAGGCGGTGCGGGATGATGATCATGTGATCGCTGTCTTCCAAAAGGATGGGAAATACGGAGCGATAGCAAAATCGAATTTTGCGGGACTCCGCTACCGTGAACCGCTTTACCGCGATGTTCGGGAACTGGTCATGTCCTATTTTGAATCATTCTATAATCTGAACAAAGAGAAGACACTCCGTCAATTCACGGTTCCGCTCGATCTTTCTCAGTATAAGAATTTTGAATTTGACGAAGATGTTATGGAAGAGATAGGATTGAAGCTGAGCTATATTCCTGTAACAAAACTGATGACTCCAACTCAGATCCGCTCTCTCCAAAAAGTCGACGACCGAACATACAAAGCCGGACTTCTCGGCTCCGTGAAAAAAGGGCTCTATAAACCCTGAACAAAACTCGTTCAATTGACTACGTTGTGAAAATATTAGCTATTTGATTTACGTACCGTTTTAAGATCAAATGTCATTCCCGCTTGTTCGTGGCGGGAATCTAATTATAGGTGCCGACGAAAGCGTTCGGGCATGACACCATTTCATCAATAACAGCCATTTCTGCCACGATATATCATTCATAAAAAACTATGGGATTTGAATTAGTCTCGGATTATCAACCGCAGGGAGATCAACCGGAGGCGATCCGGCAGTTGACGGAAGGTGTAGCGCGCGGCGATAAATATCAGACGTTACTCGGCGTAACCGGCAGCGGAAAGACCTTCTCCATTTCGAACGTCATCAAAAATTTTGATCGTCCGATCCTCATCATGTCGCACAATAAGACGCTTGCCGCTCAATTGTATGCAGAATTCAAAGGATTCTTTCCGAAAAATCACGTGGAATTCTTCATCAGCTATTATGATTATTACCAGCCCGAAGCGTACGTGCCCACCACAGACACCTATATTCAAAAGGATTCTTCTGTGAACGAAGAGATCGACCGTTTGCGTCTTCGTGCTACGAGTGCGTTACTCTCCGGCAAGCGGAATGTCGTCGTGGTTGCATCGGTCAGCTGCATCTACGGCATCGGCGCGCCGGATGAATGGATCGCGCAGATGGTGGTCATCAAAAAAGGGGATAAGATGGAGCGGAATAAACTCCTTCGAAAACTTCTCGACATTTTTTATTCCCGGAATGATTATGAATTCCAGCGCGGAACATTCCGCGTCCGCGGTGATGTGGTGGAAGTGATCCCGGCGTATGAGAATGACGAAGCGATCCGCGTGGAATTCTTCGGTGATGAGATCGAGAAGATCTCCTACATCAATTCGCTGGACGGCGCCATTCTTGGAGAGACTGATTACGACGTGATCTATCCCGCGAAACAATTCGTTACAACGCGTGAATCATTGGACAAGGGAATCAAGACGATCGAGATCGAGTTGAAGGAGAGGCTTGAAGAGATGCGTAATCTCGGAAAATTCGTGGAAGCACAGCGTTTGGAACAGCGGACCCGGTTCGATCTTGAAATGATGCGTGAAGTAGGATACTGCAACGGAATCGAAAACTATTCACGGCATCTTGCCGGCAGGCCTTCCGGATCTCGCCCCTTCTGTCTGTTCGATTATTTTCCAAAAGATTTTCTGCTGATTATCGACGAGTCGCACGTGACTGTTCCTCAGATCGGCGCGATGTTCTTCGGCGATAAGAGCCGCAAGACCACACTGGTGGAGCATGGCTTCCGACTCCCGTCAGCGATGGATAACCGTCCGTTAAAATTTGAGGAATGGGAACAGATCGTCAATCAGGTGATCTTTGTCAGTGCGACTCCCGGAAACTACGAAATGGAAAAGACGCAGGGAGTATTCGTAGAGCAGGTCATCCGTCCGACAGGACTGCTCGATCCTGTCATCGAAGTGCGACCCATTAAGAATCAGATCGACGATCTGCTCGCAGAGATAAGAGACAAAGTGAAGAAGAACGAACGTGTTCTCGTCACAACACTGACGAAGCGGATGGCGGAGGATCTCACGGAATATCTCGTCGATCTCGGCATTAAAGTGGAATATATCCATTCCGAAGTGGACGCACTGCATCGCGTAGAGATTCTGCGCAATCTTCGTCTTGGACACAGTGACGTGATTGTTGGTGTGAACCTGCTGCGTGAAGGACTCGATCTTCCGGAAGTCTCTATGGTTGCGATCCTCGATGCGGACAAAGAAGGATTTCTCCGTTCAGAGCGTTCGTTGATCCAAACGGCCGGACGAACTGCGCGTAATGCGAACGGCAAAGTGATCATGTATGCGGATAAGATCACTGAGTCCATGAGGAAAACAATCGATGAAACCGAACGACGTCGCAAAAAACAGATCGCATACAATACCGAACACGGTATCACTCCGAAGACGATCTATAAGACCCGCGATGAGATCATCGCTTCAACTGCCGTTGCGGATGTTTCCTCCCGATATGATGCGAAGAAAGAGGAAAAGCATCTTGCCGTTGTTGCGGATAATGTTGTGAAGTTCCTCTCTGCCGAACAGCGCAAAGATCTGATCGAAGAACTGCAGACCGAAATGAAGCGTGCATCCGCGGATCTCGAGTTCGAACGTGCCGCTCAGCTCCGCGATGAGATTGCACGCCTTACCAAAGAAAAATAGGATGTGACGAATCGATGGTCATTCTGAGTCCCGGTAGGTCGTCATACTTTTCCGGGACGAAGAATCCAGATAGTTCTTCATAGTGTAGCCTTCTGCAGAATACAAGTTCACTTCCGCCAACCTGCTTCTGCAATGCAATTATCTGATATTTTCATCTTTCTCTCTGTAATATTGAAAGAATCAGTAACTACTCAGCAATCTCATAGCATACTTCAAGTATCGTTAGCAATTTGCCACGAAGGCACTAAAACACAAAATCCCACGAAGATAAATGATAAATTAGTGAATTGTATTTTTATCACAAATTTGTGCCTTTGTGTATTTTGTGGCAGAAAGCAAAAGTATTATTTTCAATACGCTGAGCAGTTACAAGAGTCAATTGATGAGATTGTTCTATCATGGAATCCTTCTATAAAAATCTGTCTCAACCGTTCAAAGATTTCCTTTTCCGATCCTATTGCTTCCATTGTGATTCACCGCTGAGTGAAGGAGAGCAGAGGATCTGCCAACGCTGCTGGAACTCCCTATCCGTTGTAAAAGAGCCTGATCACACATTCCATGTCCTGACCAAAAGATTTTCAGACGCCGGTGTGATAGACGGTCTAGCAGCTCTGTATTATTTTGAAAAGAGTGGACTCCTTCAAAGTCTTGCTCATTCACTGAAATATGAAGAGGTGACCTCGTTCGGAGTTGAGTTGGGAAGAAAATTATCGGTGAAACTGACAGGTTTACCGGTGGACGTGATCATTCCCGTTCCGCTGAACAGACGCAAGGAACGGGAGCGCGGTTACAACCAGAGTGATTTTCTCGCTCAGGGACTTTCAGAAGAACTTCACATTCCTGCCTACCGGGATGCAGTCCTTCGCGTAAAATATACCGTAACGCAGACTCACCTGAATGCGGATCAGCGGAAAGCGAATATCGCGGAAGCATTTGCTGTTGTCAAACCGGAACTGATTAACGGCAAGTCCATCGCGATCGTTGATGATGTCATCACTACCGGTTCAACCATTCAGGAATTAGCGAAAGTGCTGAAGGATGCCGGCGCTGCAAAGATAATCGCTGCATCCGCTGGACTGGCAAAATTGGAGAAGGGGAGCTGAAAACAATTCAGTCCATATTGATTATTGCTTGCAATATCCTTCACTGATCTCCCACAACTGTTTCCGCACGGCAGCATCATTCGCGATATGTAGCATCGGGGCGATCTTCTTCCGCACGAAATATTTTCCTGTCACCCCCGTAAACATCGGAAGATGTGGAAAGATAGACCGATGTCTCCGCACCCGTCTCAAGCGAGTCGCTCCCGCTCATTCCGTTAAATCCCGTCTTCAGCAGTTTTGTTCCCACCACGCCCGGATGCAGACAGTTTGTGGTGATATTTATATTCTGCAGCCGTTCAGCAAGTTCAATTGTGAAAAGGATATTCATCAGTTTCGATGAAGCATATGATGAATATCCGCTGAATGACCGCTCACTGTTCACATTATCTGCGTTAAATGTTCCGTTCCTGTGTGCGACGGAACTGACGGTGACGATCCGCGGAGCCGATGAACGTTTCAGCATTGGCAGCAGTTCGTTCGTCAAAAGGAATACTGAGAGATGGTTCACGGCAAATGTCATTTCAAATCCTTCGGATGTCATCACCCGTTCATTCATAAAGACGCCGGCATTGTTGAGCAATACATCAAGATGTTCAAATCGGTCTTTCAGTTCTTTGGCAAGGTTCTGCACATTCTTCATCAGCGATAGGTCAGCCGCTGCAAATTCCACTGTTGCTTCCGGCTTTTGCGTGAGGATCTCTTCGACTGTCTGTCGGCATTTTGATTCAGACCTTCCATGGATGATCACCAATGAATCTTTTCCGGACAGTGACAGGGCTGTCTGCTTTCCGATGCCGTCCGTAGAACCGCTCACGAAGTATGTTTTTTTCATATTTTTAAATCTATATAGTGATGGACAAAGGTAACGATTTTAATGGAAAACAGCAGTAATATCAAAAAAGTTCTATAAAATCAGCATTTTTGGACGTGTGTTGCAGGACAATCCGGCATTAGAATCCTCTAAAGTAGCTTTTATCGCCTATGTTTTAAGGGTATTTTAAAAGGAATTTTAAGGGAATCCAGGCTCAATGAAATTAAAGTTTACATTTTGTGTCATTCTATTCTGTTCATTCATTTCCAGTCAACTTCTGTTTGCAGACCGCTATCGAAGCAACAATGCTTCGATGAATTGGTCTGACACGACCAAATGGGAAGTGTCAACTGATGGCGGCGCATCATGGATCACAGCGTCGAACTATCCCGCGCAGATCACCGTGGACACTGTTTCTGTGCGGACCGGGCAGATCGTGACGATCGATACTACATTGACGAATACGATCGACAGCCTGGAAGTGATCGGAACTCTTCGAGTCGGCAACAATGTGACTGCACGGTCCTGTTCCGTGAACCGCATTTTAATATCAGGAACATTTGCGGCAGGGAACAACACCGCTGCGCATACGCTAACCGTAAATGGACGATGGACGAATAATGGCACATGGACCGCCGTGTCAGGTACGGGAAATATCAATATCATCTTTTCGGGTTCCGGTAATTCTTCGATCGACGGCAGTGTTGTAACACAGACATTCAATTCGCTCACGGTAAGCAAGAATTCCTCAAGCGATACTCTTACCGTCGGAGGAAGCTCAACAGCGTTAGTGCTGTCCGGGACGATGACCTTGACATCGGGAGTTTTTGTTGCTCCCGCCACCATAACACTGAATACCGCCAATTGGACGAACAACGGAGGAATTTTTCTCCCGAATTCCGGAACAGTCCAGTTTACCAGCGCTGCAGCAACAGCTCAAGTGATCAACGGTACCGTTGTAAGCCAAACGTTCCATCGTATTGTCGTCACAAAAGTGACAAGGACTCTCAACACTGGCGGTTCGTTGCTCACGTTGAATATCGACAGCTCCCTCGTTCTGAACACCGGAACATTTGCGCCGGTTGGTGCAGTCACTATCAACATCAATGGAGATTGGACGAACAACGGCGCAACGTACACGCCCGGTACCGCCACTGTCGTTTTCACAAAGACCAATGGAACACAATCGATCAATGGAACTGCCGTCAGTCAAACGCTTGGGAATATCACGGTCACAAAATCCTCGGACACTCTCCTTGTTGCAGGAAGCACAACTTCACTGACGCTTAGTGCTGTAACACTCACATCCGGCATTGTTGTTGCTCCCGCAACACTCAATGTCTCTGGTAACTGGACGAACAATGGAGCAGCTTTCGTTGAAGGAACAGGGACGATCGTTTTCAACAGCACTACCGCGGCTCAGCAGATCAGCGGCACTGCAGTGCTGCAATCCTTCAATAATTTTACAGTGAGCAAATCTGGTCAGACGCTCACGCTTGCCGGTTCCATGGACAGTCTTGTCGTAAAAGGGAATCTTTCGGTCACTGCCGGCACGCTGGCGGACGGCGGAAAGCAGATCGTCGGCGATGCGGCAAAGACATTCTCACTTGCCTCTGCATCGGGATTGACATTGGGTAGTACCACCACAGCTACATTGTTTCCCAAAAATTTTGTCACGGCAAATGTAACCATCAATGCAACATCGACGGTAACGTATAACGCGAACAATGCGCAGACGATCTCGAATGTTCCTGCTTCTTATGGAAATCTTACTCTCGCATCCACTATTGCCGTTGTGAAATCGTTGGCGGATTCTATTCTCATCAACGGCATTCTGACGATCAATCTCAATAACACCCTGAATGCGAATAATTTTAATGTCAGGATCGGCGGTAATTGGACCAATAATGCGGGAGCGACAGGATTCACCGCAGGGACCGATACAGTTTTCTTCACTGCGGCAGGTGTTCAAACCATTACTGGTACAACGCAGTTCACCAATATTGCTGTAGGTTCCGTTTCCACTTTCAGACTGGCCACAAGCGCGGATGTCCGCTACAGCGGATCGGTGATAAATAACGGTGTATTTGATGCGAACACAAACATCGCAACCGTTACGGTCAATGGTCCTTCGGCTCTCCCCGCGAATACAAAATCGTTCCAGCATGTCACACTCGGTGTCGGCGGCAGTTTTACGGCTTCCGATACACTGTTCATCAAGGGGAATTGGACGAATAACGGAGGCACATTCAATCCGGACACTGGTATTGTCTATTTCAATTCCTCTACTGCTGCTCAGATCGTGCAGGGAACTGCGTTGAATCAAACATTCAACAAAGTAGTGGTTCAAAAAACAGCGCAAACACTGAGCACCGGCGGAAGTCTTACCGCGCTCTATCTCAACGGAGATGTTCTGCTTGCGTCAGGCGTGTTCACTCCGGCTGCCGGCGATTCGATCATCGTTTCGGGTGATTGGACGAATAATGGACTTACGTTCACAGCCGGGACATCGTTCCTGAAATTCAACAGCAGTGCAAAAGATCAGTTCATCAATGGTACAGCGACACGCCAAACGTTCAATACACTGATCATCGAAAAGAGCGGCAAACAGCTGTCGTTCGCGGGAAGCACCGACACATTGATCGTCGGATCAGTGCTGCTCACGTCGGGAACATTTGCCGCACCGGTGCAGATCACATCCGGCGGAAACTGGACAAACAACGGCGGAACATTCACTCCCGGCAGCGGGACCGTATCATTCACCAACACCGCCGCCGCTCAGATCATCAATGGAACGGCTGCAGCGCAAACATTCAATCATCTTGTGATGGCAAAGACCGCTCAATCTTTGAGCACCGCCGGTAGTCTCACAACATTGAATATCAACGGCAATTTCACCTTGACCTCAGGAACATTTGCGCCGGCTAATGTCATCAACATCAATGTGCTGGGAAATTGGACGAACAACGGCGCAACATTTACTTCGGCGTCAAGCATCGTCAATTTTGTGAACACATCCGCCGATCAGTCCATCCAAGGCTCTGCAGCATCACAGACATTCAATGTGGTGACGATGACGAAAGGAATTCAATCGCTGAATGTTTCGGGAAGCACAACGGCTCTGACGCTTGATTCGCTCACATTGACGTCTGGAAACTTCACTGCTCCTGCAACAATAAATATTTCCGGTACATTGAAAAGTGACGGCGGCAATTTCATCCACAACAGCGGTATAGTAATTTTCAATTCGGCAACAGTCGCGCAGTATATCAACGGCTCTGCTCTCAATCTTTCCTTCAATAATTTTACCGTCAGCAAAGCAGCCGGTATCCTGTTCGCGCTCGGCGGTTCGCTGGATTCGATCAACATTGCCGGCAAATTCCTCGTCACCGCCGGAACGGTAGCGGATAGCGGCGTGCAGATCAACGGTAACGGTACGGATTCATTGTCATTGTATAATGCGACTGCGCTTGTGCTGGGGAGTTCCGTCCGTTCGACATCGTTCCCGAAATATTTTGCAAATAATAAGGTCGGTGTCGGCGCGACAAGCACGGTCACGTATCGTTCCGTTCTCGCTCAGCCTGTTCTCGGCGGTGTCAGCTATGGTAATCTGACACTCTCTTCAGCATTTGGAACGCAAACAAAAACTCTTTCAGATTCGGTGACGGTTGTCGGTTCGTTGACGATCGCATCCGGAAATACGCTCGATGGCAACAGCAAGAACATTTATCTCGGCACAAATTGGACGAATAACGGCGGCACATTCACACCGGGCACGGGCTCACTGATCCTCAACAGCGCTGTTGCTCAGGCGATCAACGGCACTACCGTTGCACAGACGCTCAATAATCTCGTCGTCAACAAGTCCGCCGGTGCGACCACCGTCGGCGGCAGTACCACAACATTGACGGTGAATGATCTCACACTGACCAGCGGAAACTTTACTCCTCCCGCGACATTCAATATCAATGGGAATTTGACACATACCGCAGGTGTCTTCACCGCAGGGACTACCATTAATATCGGCGGGAATTGGACACGTAACGGCGGAACATTCACCGCAGGAGCTGGTACGGTTACGTTCAACAGTACTTCGGCTGATCAGCAGGTGAACGGGAGCATTAATCCTCAGCTCTTCAATAATCTGACGGTGAACAAGACGGGACGCCAGCTGACCTTCGGCGGAAGCGTGGACAGTATCAGTGCAGCGATCTTGACTATCACTAACGGAACACTTGTTGCTCCAAGCAAACTGCGGCTTACTTCGAACTTTGCCTGCGCGTCAACAGGAACATTCACACACAACACCGGAACGGTCTACTTTCAACCCGCAGCAAATGCTACCATTGGGACCGCAGCATCACTTTCGTTCAACAACATCGACATCTCGGGATCAGGAACGGCGCGGGTCCTTTCCATGAGTACCACTGCAACCGTAAATGTTGCGGGCAATCTGTCGCTCGCCTTCCATACATTCACGGCTCCCGCAACATTAAATGTTACTGGAAATATTGCACTCGTCTCCGGCACGCTCACCGCCGGTGCAACAGTGTCTGTGACAGGAAATTATATTCAGTCAGCTGGTATTTATACGGCCGGAGCAAATTTCAACCTGGGCGGAAATTTTACGCGGAATGGCGGAACGTTCACTCCCGGCACTGGAACGGTCACATTTAATTCCTCATCGCAAAATCAGACACTCGGTGGTTCGTTGACCTCCATGACATTCAACGGATTGATCGTGAATAAGAGCGGACAGCAATTATCATTCACCGGAAGCACTGATACTTTGGTGCTCTCTGGCGGACTGACTCTTACAGCCGGAACATTTATTGCTCCGACTCAGATCACCACGAGCGGCGCATGGACGAATAACGGCGGTACATTTACACCCGGAAGCGGAACCGTTTCTTTCGTCAGCACGACTGCAGGACAACGTCTGGTGGCAGTTCCACGTCAAGAATTACGGCGCGGATTTCGACTACAAGGATTTTGCGTCGCGCTTCACGGCGGAGCTGTTCAACGCGGAGCAGTGGGCCGATTT
>CAIVNT010000129.1 GCA_903907305.1 uncultured Ignavibacteriota bacterium | reverse complement strand
CTACAAACCACGGATGATCCTTCAGTTCTGCGATCTCTACAAGATTATTATCAGGTGATGTTCCGCTGAAGACCATTCCGTTTTCCGCGAGCGCTTTTCGGAACTTGTTATTTACTTCATAGCGATGACGGTGACGCTCGTAGATCAGTTCTTTTTTGTATGCAGCATATGCTTTCGTCCCCTTTTGAAGGACGCAGGGATATGCACCAAGACGCATCGTGCCCCCCATGTTTTTGATCGACCGCTGATCTGCCATCATGTCGATGACATTATATTTTGATTTCTTGAATTCCGTACTGTTCGCTCCCGTCATGCCGCAGACGTTCCGGGCGAATTCAATGATGGCACACTGCATGCCGAGACAGATACCAAAAAACGGTATTTTGTTTTCGCGGACATACTGAATTGCTTTGATCTTTCCCTCGATCCCGCGAATACCGAATCCGGGTGCCACGAGCAGTCCATGCACATCAGATAAGATCTCCTTCACATTGTGTCCGTCCAGTTCTTCTGCGCGTATCCATTTCAGATCAACGGCGACATCATTCTCCGCGCCTGCGTGGATGAAAGATTCTGTGATACTTTTATACGCATCTTTCAGCTCTGTATATTTACCGACAAAGCCGATCGTGATTCTATCGTTCGGTTCCTTTACTCGGTGAACGAAACGAGTCCATTTCCGCAGGTCCGGTTTATTTGCTTTAATATTCAATTTTTCAAGAACGATTTTATCGAGACCTTCTTTCTCAAAAAGAAGCGGAAGTTCATAGATCGTTTCGACATCACGTCCTTCGATCACCGCTTCTGTCTCGACGTTGCAGAACAGACCGATCTTTTCGCGTACTTCACGCGACAGTCTTTTTTCCGTACGACAGATGAGAATATCCGGCTGCATTCCGATTTCCAGCAGTGTCTTCACGCTGTGCTGTGTCGGCTTGGTTTTGATTTCGCCGGCGGATTTAATATAGGGAATCAAAGTAACGTGGATGCTGAGTGCATTCCGTTTGCCGATGGATAGCGTGAATTGACGGATCGCTTCCAGGAACGGCAGGGATTCTATATCTCCGACTGTACCGCCTACTTCTGTGATGATCACGTCGTATTTTCCCGTGGCACCGAGTTGGCCCATTCTTTTCTTTATCTCATCGGTGATGTGGGGAATGACCTGAACGGTTGCACCAAGATAATCGCCGCGCCGTTCCTTATTGATCACTTCGTAATAGATCTGGCCCGTTGTGGCGTTGTTCATTTTGGATGTATTCACATCCAAAAAACGTTCGTAGTGCCCGAGATCGAGATCGGTTTCAGCCCCGTCATCGGTCACATAGACCTCTCCGTGCTGATATGGGGACATTGTTCCGGGATCGACATTGAGATACGGATCCATTTTCTGGATGGTAACTCGCAGACCACGGGATTTTAGAAGGAGTCCTAATGAGGCAGCGGCAATTCCTTTGCCAAGAGAAGATACCACTCCGCCGGTGACGAAAATATATTTTACGTGCTGATGTGCCATAAGAAGATATGATTAAATGAAAAAAATATCAGAATGATGTTACGATTTTATGTCGTCCAACTCATCCCACAACTTTACGGTGTTGGTATCTTTGGTGAATAATGTTCCGAAACCAAATGTGAGCAGTGCAATCGTGATGGGATAGATCAATCCTGCATAATTATTCCCTGTTTGCGCGACCATATACACACCGATCAATGGAACAAGTCCGCCGAAAACACCGTTGCCGATGTGATACGGCAGGGACATGGATGTATACCTGATCTTCGTCGGGAATAATTCCACCAGATACGCTGCGATCGGTCCATAGACCATCGTCACAAAGATCACCTGGATGAAGACCAGTGCACTCAACATTACGGCATTTGGATTATTTGGATCAGCAGCAAAATACTGCATTGCCATATAGATCGGGATATAGCTTACGGCGGCGATCAGGCAGCCAGCCATGATGATTTTCTTCCTCCCGATTCTGTCGGAAAGTCCGCCAAAGACGATGAAGAATGGTGTCGCCAACAGCAGCGCGACAGCCACAATAAAGTTCGCCGTCATAAAATGGATCTTCAGCACCGTCTGCAAATAATAGAGAGCGTAGAACTGCCCTGT
>CAIVNT010000128.1 GCA_903907305.1 uncultured Ignavibacteriota bacterium | reverse complement strand
TCCACAGGTTCACAGGACGGCATCATTGAACTGCCGGGATTGACACACGATCTTGCTGCTGCACTTCGGAAGAAGAATATCCCCTTCGAAATGCATGAATTACCCGGTGGGCATGACTGGAAATTCTGGGACAGAGAGATCATGATTGTTCTTCAACGCTTCAACGAAAAACTTGGAAAGAGATGATCTAACGTGAAAGAGACTTCTTCAGCGAATTCATCGGACAATACATTACGTTTAAATATCCGCCTCCTCGGAAATACACTCGGCGAAGTGATCAGGGAGCAGGAAGGAAAATCATTCCTTGAACTGGAAGAGTTCATCCGCACTTCCACCAAAGAATACCGCTCATCGCACGATGTTGATATCCAAAAAGCATTGACCAAAAAGATCGGTTCATTGAACACCACATCAATGCGGAAGCTCATCCGCGCGTTCTCTACCTATTTTCAGCTGGTGAATATCGCCGAACAGCATCACCGGCTCCAACGAATGCGTGAACAAAAAAAGAACGGACCGCTCCATTATCCTCAGGGATCACTTCGACACACTCTTCAATATGCGAAGAAAAAGAAGGTCTCCGCAGCGGAGATGAAGAAATTCCTCACGCGCTTATTCATCTCGCCCGTTTTTACTGCACATCCGACGGAGTCATTACGCAGAACCGTATTGGAGAAACATTCACGGATCTGGCAAATATTGGAAGAATTCGATCAGCATGATCTTCTGCAGAGTGAGAAGAATGAACTTCAGCTCTCCTTAAAGCGGAACATCACCAGCCTGTGGCAGACAGAAGAGACCCGTAGTTACGACATCACACCGATGGATGAAGTGACAAATGGATTGTTCTATTTCACGCAGATCCTGCAGCATACGATTCCTGCATTCTACAGGGAACTTGAACAGGCATTATCCGATACGTATCCGACACTTGTCGACAACATTCCGTCGTTCCTTCAGTTCGGCTCGTGGATCGGCGGAGACAGGGACGGAAATCCTTTCGTTACTGCCGAAGTCACCTGGGCGACAATGAAGCGGCAGTCTCACGCCGTGCTCGATCTGTACATAAAATTGATGGACGATCTGTATGTAGTGCGGAGCGAATCGAAGAAGAATGTCACGGTCCTGCCGGAACTGGAAGCATCGATCGCATATGAGATAGAAGAACGGAACGAGATCCACCCGCCCGCGATCCGGAACAAGGATGAAGTGTACCGGATCAAGATCGCATTGATGTACCGTAAACTGCTCCGCTGCAAGAAGAGACTGGACGGCACTCTACCGGAAACAGAAGAGGCGTATGCATCATCCGCCGATTTCCTCAGCGATCTCTATTTGCTGCGAAAGAGTCTTCTCGCCAACAAAGGCGCATCTCTGACAAGCGGAACATTGAACGATCTTATTCGCAATGTTGAAACATTCGGTTTTCATCTCGCTTCCCTTGACATCCGGCAACACAAGAATGTGCATACCGCGGCGGTTACCGAAATCTATGCGCAATCATTGGTCCGCTACTCTTCATTCAATGATGCCGAACGTTTTGAGTGGCTCACAAAAGCTATTACAGGGAATGCGGTGTTCACTGTCAATGAAGGGATTCTTTCTGAATCCGCACAAGAGGTGCTGGCAACCTTCAGAACGATCAAAAAAGGATTGGGTGAGATCGACCGCCGTGCTGTCCGTTCATACATCATCAGCATGACCGAATCCCCCGCTGATGTTCTGGAAGTACTGCTTTTGATGAAACTGACGGGATTGTATTCCGCGAAAGATGCATTTAGCGGATTGAATATCGTTCCCCTGTTCGAAACTATCGGCGACCTTCGCGGTTCAGTCGGTATCATGGAACAGTTGTACACCAATCCGGCATATGCGCTGCACCTTTCCTTCCGCAAAATGCATCAGGAAATAATGCTGGGATATTCAGACAGCAGTAAGGACGGAGGGATCGTCACGTCGAATTGGGAATTGTACAAAGCGCAACGCGCTCTATCGAAATGTTCCAAGAAGCATCAAGTGGATTGGATGTTCTTTCACGGAAGAGGCGGTACTGTGGGACGAGGCGGCGGACCGGAATTCCAAGCAGTGATGGCATTGAACGGTCATTCCATCAACGGGAAGATCAAGATCACCGAGCAAGGCGAGGTCATTTCTTTGAAATACTCGCACACGCAGATCGCACAGCGCACGCTTGAACTGACGACCTCCGCAATGCTGTTGAAATATTTTGACAGAACGAATCTGCATAGGATCAAAGTTGTACAGCATCCACAGTGGCTGGACACAATGGCGGGTGTTTCTGACGGATGTTTCTCCTCGTATCGGCATGTTGTGTATGAGAATCCCGGCCTTGTCCGCTATTACTTCAAAGCAACACCGCTGAAAGAGATCACCAAAATGAAGATCGGTTCCCGTCCCGCAAAACGGACGAATACAGAACGGATCGAAGATCTCCGTGCTATCCCTTGGGTCTTTGCGTGGATGCAGAGCAGACACAATCTTCCGGGATGGCTCGGCATAGACGGGATTCTGGACGGCACAAACGGAACAAATCTCACCGCTCTGCGCTCAATGTATAAACATTGGAATTTTTTTCGGGCAATGATCGACAATATCCAGATGATCGTGGCAAAGGCGGATTTCGATATCGCCCGCCATTATGCCGATCTCGTAGAACCGGCAGAACTGCGTGAACAGATCTATACTCTTCTTCGAGAAAGATTCGAGAGAACAAAAAAAGTGCTGGTAAAGATCTCCGATCAAAAAGGAATTCTTGATAATAATCCCATCCTTCAGCGCTCCATTACACTGAGGAATCCGTACGTCGATCCGCTGAGTATGATGCAGGTAGAATTACTGAAGCGTATCCGCTCTGAAAAAGTCACACCGGTTCAGCAGAGAGAACTGGAAGAAGCGATATTCTTATGCATCAATGGGATTGCGGCAGGACTCAGAAATACAGGCTAAGAGCAATTGACAATGGAAAATGGATAGTTGATAATGTAGAATGCAGAATAGTTTTATTGCAGCAACAATCGGTTCACTAATTTGGGAAGTCGTTCGCCCGCAGGTCCTTCAAGGATAGTGAAACCGTTCAGCAGTTCATAGTTCGGATGCGGATCGATAAAATATTTTTCCGGTGTCATACGGAACATGGGAAGTAATCCTGCCGCCGGATAGACCAGCGCTGATGTTCCAACGCCGACAAAGATCTCCGCCTGTTTGATCGTCTTCATCAGGAATTCCTCCCTCATATCCACCGGTTCTCCGAACCAGACAATGTCCGGACGAAGTTGTCCGCCGCATTTTGGACATTCATCGCCGAGTTTGATCGGAGCAGTTATCTGCGAGCGGTATGTGCATTCAAGATCACCATCATATTCGAATGCCAGTGAATGATGATATTCACATTTCTGCTGATCGATCCTGCCGTGCAGATGCCACACTTCCTCGCACCCTGCACGTTCGAGCAGTGTATCGATATTCTGCGTGATGTTGATGACGGAATGATGTTTGGCAAGTTCAGCGATGGCAAAGTGCGCCGGATTGGGCAGACATTCAGCCTGTTTCTCAAAACGCTTCGCGTAAAAATCAAGGACGAGTTGAGGATTCCGTTTCCACCCTTCAGGTGAAGCGACATCTTCTATCCGATGCTGTTCCCACAATCCCCCGCTGTCACGGAATGTCGGAATGCCGCTTTCGGTGGAGAGACCAGCGCCGCTGAAAATGACAATGTTCATAAAACAGAAAAGGACAAACTGTATTGTTTGTCCTACGAATATTAAATCATGGAAAATATCTTCTGCGAATTAGTCTTACAAAAAAACCTGCTCATCCTATTACATGCATGGGACGAAGCAACGCTTCGTCCTACATATTAATTATCGGTGGAGAGACGATAGAGAACGATACGATTATTCTCCGTATCGCATACGTAGAGAGTGTTTTCGGCAACGGCAACACCGCCTGGACGGCGCAGCGAGATCCCGGCGGTCTTCGCACCGAACGATTCGGATTTGAACCTGCCGCGATTATTGAATTTCACGACGCTGTCCTGACTTGCATCAACAATGAAGATATCTTTGCGGACACGGTCAATACCAATTCCGTATGCTTCGCGGAATCTATTCGGCTTCACAAAATCCACCGCACCCGATGTGGATGGGTCATATTTCGGGAGCCAACCTTCGAAGTTATCCGATCTCGTGAATGTCATCCAGATCACGGAATACTGCACTCCGTCCGCCTGCTGCGTGAGGATGAAATCAGCACTGTTGGGAAATGTTGCTATGCCGGTCGGATGATTGATATAACTGATCGAGGAACCTTGCCCTGTTTGAAGTTCGCTCAAC
>CAIVNT010000127.1 GCA_903907305.1 uncultured Ignavibacteriota bacterium | reverse complement strand
GTGCACGGCTGGGACGATCCGCGCATGCCTACTATCGCAGGATTCCGCCGCCGCGGTTACACATCCGGTTCCATCATCAATTTCTGCGACATGATCGGTGTAGCAAAACGGGACAGCACGATCGACGTGGCGCTGCTTGAATATTCCATCCGCGAAGATCTGAACAAGACCGCGCGGCGGACCATGGCGGTGTTGAATCCGATCAAAGTGGTTATTACGAATTATCCCGAAGGACAAACGGAAAACTGTGAAGCAGTGAACAATCCTGAGGATGAAACAGCAGGTAAACGGACGATCCCGTTCGGTCGCGAGATCTTCATCGATCAGGATGATTTCCGGGAAGTACCGCCGCCGAAATATTTCCGTCTGTCGCCCGGAATTGAGGTCCGTCTGAAATATGCATACATCATCAAATGCGAATCGGTGGTGAAGGATGCTCAGGGAAATGTTATCGAGGTCCATTGCACATACGCTCCCGATACAAAGAGCGGAATGGAGGGAGCCAACCGGAAAGTGAAGTCGACAGTACATTGGGTCTCTGCAGTGCACGCAAAGGATGTTGAAGTGAGGCTGTACGACCGATTGTTCGTAAAAGAGAATCCGGATGATGCAGAGGAGGGGAAGGATTTCCTCTCGAATATGAATCCCAATTCGCTGCAGGTAATAAAGAGCTGTAAGGTTGAACCTTCTCTCGGAACAGCGAAAGCAGGAGAACGGTTCCAGTTTGAACGGACGGGGTATTTCTGTGTGGACCCGAAGGATAGCAAGGACGGCTCACCGGTCTTCAACCGTATTGTGACGCTCAAGGATACATGGGCAAAGATCGAGCAAAAGCATAAATAATTGTTCAAAAGCATCATCCGCGAAGGTCGCGAAGAGACGCTAAGAAGATGTGTGAACTTGTACCATTCATCACACTTAAGAAAAATTAATGGCCTAATAGACCAATTTTTGATTACATTTACGTGGGCAGGATGTACGTTTGTACATCCTGTTTTTGTTTTTACTTACATCTGCTCATGTTTGTAGATATTTCACGATCAGCGTCAAGATTCATTCAATTGGATTGAGGTATTTAGTGGCACGTTTTATGAACCCTATTTGTCCGCATCACTTTCACTAAACATCCCGAGAATCAATGAATTTCCGCTTTCCCCATATCATTTTCTTCGTACTATTCTGTCTTCCGGTTGCCGTTTGGGGTCAGGGGACGTATTATAACTCTATCAATCCTACACTATCCTCATTTATCACTGATCTTGAAACGAGAATACGCAGTCCTTACACAAGAATAACCTACGATAATTATAAGACGACGATCGTCCCGAATTTTGAATCGCGGGATACGACGTATTCCCGTAAAGTGATCACCTGCATCTACTCCGGACTGAATTATGTATACACTCCGCCGTTCGCGTGGGTGGGAGGAGCCGGCGTGGATGCTGACTCCGGCTTCAGCCGTGAGCATACATGGTGTCAAAGCTGGATGCCGACCGTTAATGCATCGGGTTTCATGAATATGCCTGAGTATTCCGACCAGCACCATCTGTTTCCTGTCAATCAAAATAAAGTGAATGGTGTCCGCAGTAATCACCCGCTGGAGAATGTCGTTAGTGTTTCATCATCATATCTCAATTCCAAATTAGGAACAAATGCATCCGGTAAGACGATCTTCGAGCCTCGGGCAGAGCACAAGGGTGATGCAGCACGAGCACTTCTCTATATGACGATTCGTTATAATGGTATTGGTGGATATACCTGGACATTGAACAATTTGAACCGCGTTCTTTTCGATTCGCTTAACGAAACAACTCAAAGTCTTTCTCAACTTCTGCAATGGCATTTACAGGATCCGCCCGATAAATGGGAAGTTGACCGGAATAATTATATCGAAACAACTCAGGCAAACCGTAATCCATTTGTCGATCATCCTGAATACGTCAACTATATAAATTTCGGGGATCTTACAAAATTAACACCGTCCTATTCAACGGAACCGACCAATCAGCCGACCACAGCATCGGTGTCATCCATCGGCGGCACATCGTTCACTGTTTCATGGACAGCTGCTGTTAACGGATCTCAAGCGCCGAGCGGATATCTGGTGGAGATTTATAACTCAAACGATTATTTCATACCGATCGACGGATCTGCATACTCAGACGACACGAACCTTTCCGATACAAAAGGAGTGGTGAACGTTGCTTCTGCCTCGAACAGTTATACCTTCTCCGGATTATCATCCGCAACAACTTATTTCGTCCGCATTTATTCGTACAACGGCACAGGAACTTTGATCAACTATAAGATCGATGGAACGATCCAGGCAGTAACAGGGACGACGACATCGGGTGCATCCTATGCGACGGAGCCTGCGAATTATCCGACAGGTTTTGCACAGGGCACGGTGACAACATCATCTGTCCAATTGAACTGGGCGAAATCCGTTGCCGGAGCGCAGGCACCGACAGGATATATTCTGATCGCAGCGACATCCTCGAACATCACTGCTCCGTCTGATGGAACAGTCTATTCGGATGACACGAATCTATCCGACAACAGCGCAACAGTGAATATCGATTCGAGCCTGGCGACATATTCTTTCAGTTCTCTTCCATCGGGAGCGACATATTATTTCAAACTCTTTCCATACAACGGAACCGGGACATTGAGAAATTACAAGACCGATGGTACGATACCGAATATCACTGCTGCAACTCTTTCAGTCGAGCCGACGAATTATCCAACCGGTCTTGCTCAAGGGACGGTGACAACATCGTCCATCCAGTTGAATTGGGCAAAATCCGCAGCCGGTGCGCAAAAGCCGACAGGATACCTTCTGTTGGCATCAACTTCAGCAAGCATCACGACACCGTCTGACGGAACGGTCTATGCGGACGACACGAATCTTTCGGATAATAGTGCAACGGTGAATATTGATTCGAGTCTTGCGACATATTCTTTTACCGGACTTTCTTCGGCAACGACATATTACTTTAAACTTATACCGTATAATGGAACTGGGGCAGCGCTTAATTATAAGACGGATGGCACGATCCCGAACACTTCAGTTGCGACGTCGGCAGTTGCGTTGGCGACTGAGCCAACAAATTATCCTTCAGGATTTGATACACCCACCATCACTTCGTCATCTATCATTATCCGATGGCCTGATGCAACCGGTGCTGTTGTACCGACTGGTTATCTTCTTGTCTCAAATACATCATCTGTATTTTCAGACCCAGTTGATGGAACGGATTATGCGGATGATGCGGTATTGGCGGATGGATCTTCGCAGGTCAATGTCGGGTATGGCGTCAATCAATACACTTTTTCATCATTGAACAGTTCAACATTATATACTTTCCGTTTGTATCCTTACACCGGCACCGGGGGAACGAGGAACTATAAAACATCAGGATCGCCGCTGACTTATCAATATTCAACCCTTGCAAATTCAGTCCCCACAGGTCCTGCCGTAGTTGTCAACGAGTATTTCAATGGCGGTTCCGGTGCGAGTGAGTGGGTCGAATTTCTTGTATGTCAGGATAATCTTGACATGCGTGGTATGAAATTTTATGATTTCTCATCAACCAGCGGCGGCAGACAGAACCCGCTCAATCCGACCACTTTTGCGAATGTTGCTGCGTGGCAATCCGTAGCCAAAGGTACTTTCATTGTAATTTTTACCAATGGAACCGGTGCGCCGACGGAAGATCTCGTATTCACTGATCATAAGGTGGTAATCAGTAACGGGAACACTTCCTATTTTACCGGTGCAAGTCCCGGATTTGTCATCGGTGCAGCTGGCGATGGAATCGACATCGTCAATTCATCAAGTACTCATATCCATATGTTGTCGCACGGAACACCGGCAGGCGATCTTTTGGCTGTTGCACAGCCCAAGGCGAATGTCGGCGGAAGTTCTGTATCCGGCGCAGTTGTACGATTTACAGGTGTGACCTCCATGTCGGATTTTTCGAACAATGCGAATGCGGAACATAGTTCGACCATTACTCAGGGGACTGCTAATGATGCCTCTGAAAGCTCGTTCATCACAGCCGGTTTGCCGGCGGAACTTGTTTCCTTTACGGGAAATGCGCTGAACGGGGTGGTGGCGCTAAAATGGAAAACAGCGACTGAAGTGAACAATTACGGATTTGAGATCGAACGAAGAGCAATTGACAATGGAAAATTGAAAATTGAAAATTGGAGCAGAATAGGGTTTGTGGAAGGGAACGGGACGAGCAATTCACCGAAAGAATATTCGTTCATTGACCGGACAGCCAAAAGAACTTCCGTATACCGATTGAAGCAGATCGACCGGGACGGAAAATTCGAGTACTCATCCGAAGTGACCGTGATTATGCTGAACATTCCGCAGCAATATTCGCTGATGCAGAACTATCCCAACCCGTTCAATCCGTCAACGACCATCCGGTT
>CAIVNT010000126.1 GCA_903907305.1 uncultured Ignavibacteriota bacterium | reverse complement strand
TCTTGATATCGGCGATCCAGGGAGCGTAGGATGCTGAGAATGAATGCTCAAGGTGAGTGAATCCGAGCGAAGCAGGATTATTGAAGACCGCAGAGGAGTTCTCGTCCGCCAATGCAAGACCGGATTCCCCCAGCGCCGCCTGCCGAGACGTAGCCGGGACTTCAAGGAATACAAAACCCGCCGTTGCAGTCTTCTTGAATTCCTGAGCGGACGCAATTGCAGGGATCATCATCAGGAATAATAATCCGGCCCCTGCCGCTGACAGTATCATGATGCCGAATTTCACTCTTATGTTGTGAGAAAGTATGATCATATCTGTATAATGCTATCGGATGACAGCAAACTTTCCGATCTTCGTTCCGAGCTGAGATTCAAGATGATAAATATATATACCGCTCTTGATGAATTGCCCGTACTCCGTTACTTGATTCCACGAAACGATCGAACCTGCATCATTCCCCACAGTGATCGTCTTCACAAGATCTCCGCGGACAGTATAGATCCTAATAGTGCATGGATTCGGTATATTCACAAATTGAAGATTATCTCCGGAACCGGGCTGCGATCTTCCTAAACCGATCACGAACGGATTCGGGACGACAAGAACATCATTCACTCCCTGCGACGGAGGTAATGTAGCCACGAATGGTTTTGCCGACCGGTTAGCAAAAATGGAAGTTTCCATCGGCGGGATATTGGTCAATGTCTGAACACCGGTCCATGATGCTCGAAGAGTGTTATATGCGGTAACTGCATAATAATATCCTGTTCCGATCGTCACGGCTGAGTCCATGTAAGTATAATTGCCACTGGAAAAATACCGCGCATCGTTCTTCTTCACTGTATCGATCAGTTTCCATGGACCGATCGGCAGATATGAGGATCGATAGACCAGGTATCCGGCAAGATTCTTTGAGCCGTCATACGCATCGGGAATATTCTCCGCCGTATTGTCCCATCGGAGTACATTCGCGATCCTTCGGCTTGCGCGGTTATAATCTACCGTGAATTTCGGCGCCGCGGGAGGATTCGGATGTGCGAACTGATTGTCGAACGTCAACTTTGCACGTGCCACGGATGCGTTGAATGCTTTCTTTGCATCGGTGTTGACAGTGCTCGACGGGATCTGCGGATATGCAACTGCCCGCGCATAGTCGATCCCGTCTACGACCTCTGCAACAACGATCCGGATGGAATCGCCGGGAAGGATATCCCACGGTCCTGAGGACATGAGCGACCACATCCGTGAGCGTTTCATATAGAGAGTATCAAATGGACTCGAGACGAAATGATAGGTCTTACTGATATCTTTCAGGACGGAATACATCGGTTCAGGAAGTGAAGGAATATTTGTGAACGGTCCCAGATCGCGTGTCGGATCAGCTGCCGACCAACCATATTGTGTCACCCCGGTCGTAACACCGGCTTTATTCTTTGAGGCATACAACAGTGAGAATCCTGCGCAGGCCGGTGCAAGATATTCTCCGCTCGGTCCCGATTTATTATTTGCCGTATCTTTCAGAACGATCGGTCCCATAGAAGCGGCGAATCCGAACGTTTCTTTCACCGAACCAAAGGTTGTCGGATCATCTTCGGCATATCCGTAAAGTGTCTTTGTTGCAGCGGTATAGAGGAATTGTGTATTGCGCGCTCCCGGTGTGAGTGACGGGAATAAGACTGTCCACTCACGTGAGTTACAATGAATACCGTACGACTGGAGAGCCATAAAATCAAACAGTGTATCCGCAAGGAATCTCCCCGCGGGCAGCGTCGGTTTAAGTTCCGGCGAGATATTCTTGATGATGTATTCAACGATCACATAGTTCTCATCCGTCATGGAGCCGCTCCATTGATGGACATTCCGTGTGACACGGATCGGCATCATATGCTTGTACGCTTCTTCATTCTTATCGGTGTAGTTCTTATTGTATTCCCACACCGTTTTGAACACCTGTTCACCCGAATGCGCATCCTTCTTCACCCAGAAGTTCTCTCCGTCAGGATAAATTTCCGTGTTCGTTGTGACCACATATTTGGAATTCGCACCTTCGGCAATAGAACCGGCATACATCGCCCAATCGTCAACGCTGATAACGCTGTCCTTGCTCCATTTTGCTCCGACGATCATCCCGCCGGTGGAGAGGTACGATGCGGATCCCCCGAGATTCTCATTGATCAGTGTCGGATCGTATCCCGGCCAGTCGAGGCCCAGACCTTTTTTTGCCCAATCGCCGAA
Organism: uncultured Ignavibacteriota bacterium; assembly: GCA_903907305.1. Lineage (GTDB taxonomy): Bacteria > Bacteroidota > Ignavibacteria > UBA10030 > UBA8401 > UBA8401. The sequence goes on along the minus strand of CAIVNT010000126.1, from coordinate 12,695 downwards.
CGGCGGTCCTGATTTTCCATAGAGATAGGACTGCCAGAGTTTCCCGCGGTTCAGCACCAATAACGGTGATGACTGGATCTGCGCGGCAAGTTCTGCTGATGCGAAGAGCACCATCACAAACAGGACCGTCACATTGAATATGGAATTGCGTTTTTTCATAGCTTCATTGTACAAGATGATCCGCGGTCAATTGAATCCGATACCAAGCGTAAAGAACACCTGGCGCGGAATATTTCTGTATGCTGCATACGAAGCGACCACATGGTCGACCCGAGTCGGATCCGCACCGGCATCAGCGATGGTCACGCCGCGCTGGACCCAATCATTGAGCGATGTGCTGTTTGCCGGCGGCGTCAGTAATTTATTCTCGAACAGGTTCATCACTCTCATTCCCAAAACGATATTTACCGTTTCCATCTTTATATTCTTCGAGAAGTTCAGGTCCACATTAGTCTCCAGCGGATAACGTCTGTTATAGACAGCGTCTTTCAAAGAGAAATCCGTGATGTAGGTGTACGGTGTCCCCGACTGTGCGGTATAGGTCATACTCGCAACGGTATTCGAAAGGAGATTCACTCCGAAGAGTCTGGGACCTTCCCCTTCTGCCCAGCGGTATTGCACAAGACTTCTGAAGTTATGCGTCCGGTCCCACGATGCGAGGAATTCTCCGGTATAATTTGCCGTTGAGAAATTCCGCGAATTGTCGGGATAGATCATGTTCGATCCGTAATTTCCCGACGTGGTCTGCGAAAGACTGTAGCTCAATCTGTACGACCAGTGATCGATCCCCATCGTTTCGAATGTCGCTTCAAAGCCGATCGTCGAACCGAATCCGTTATTTGAATATGTGTTGTAGGAATTCAGCACTTCATTCGCATTGCTGAAACCGACGAAGTGCTGACGCGAACCGGTGTATGCTGCAACTGTCTGCGAACCGATCTGTGAGGTACGATCATTATAATAGAGCACAAAATCGGAACGGTATTCATCGCCGATCGCTTGCTGAAGTCCGATCTCGTAATTGATGGTCTTCTTCGGTTCGAGATCTGGATTCCCGATCCCGTTCCATCCCTGATACGTCATGTTCGACAGCGCCTGGCTAAAAGTCGGCATGGAAGCAAAATGTCCGTACTGGATGCGAAGCGCTGTTCCCACTCCCACCGGGAAGGAAACACCGAGACGGGGCTGCAGGACAAACTGTGTCTTCGAATCCATTGTCGAGGGATTACCCGATTTTGTCGGACCGTCCGTACCGGGATACAGAAAATAGAATTTGTCCACCGGAACACGCGACTGGAAATTATACAATTCTGCACGGAGTCCGATATTTGCGATCATACCTGAGTATTCCATTTTATCCTGAACATATGCAGCGATATCAACAGGATACGCCCGGTAATACTCGGCGAATCCATTCCGCGCAACATAGGAGTTCGCCTGATAACTTCCGTAGACTCCCGTATTCCGCATATCATAATAATGCGCAGCGATACCGGTCTTTAGAAGGTTCGTCTGAGTGATTTGGTTGGCATAATCCGTCTTGAAACTGTATGTCTCTGTTCTGCTGTCCTGATACCAATTCGTGCTCACGCGTTCGAGCACAGTAAAATATTTTGATTCCCACCATGTACCATTCCTCAGCACCGATCCGCTCGCATCACCGACGCTGTCCAGACGGTCCACAATCTGAGAATAACTCGGCAGATAGATGTACGGAAGTTCATACCGTTCCTGCTGATGGGCGAACATCACTTCAAAGAATGACTGTGTGTTGATGGTGTGCACCCAGTTCACCGATTGAGCAATGGTCTGTTCGCTGCGGACGGGATCGAAATTGATGTCGTATTTTCTGGAAGGATTCGGGGGTGAGCCGTTCAGGCCGGACCATCGGATATCGTCTGAACCGTCCCACAATCCGCCGAGATAGTTCTGATAACTTCCCATGATCTTGATCTTATTGTTCTGGATCGGCTGGTACGTCACACTCAGCACATAATTCTGCATCGTCTGCACCTTTTCGGGTGACGGCAGTCGTGTTGGGTTACGTTTGTATTCACCGGAAAAATAGAATTTTAAAAGATTCGGATCTGCTCCCAAAGGACCGCCGAAACCGAACATGTACCGTTGATAGGCATACTTACGATAATCATACACACCGAGGACGTTATTATCTCCCGGTTCATGATTCTTCACCCATGTGTCATGGGCCCATGCAATTTCATTATTAATGATCTGATTATAGAGAGCTGAATCGGCAGGAGTCTTATTCTGCAGCAGATATGCATAACGGCCGTTTGGAGTGAATCCTAATTCCTGCGCAATGTTATCTCTGTTCGACATCCACCCTTCGAGTGTTCCCCACTTCTGCCATTCATAACTATTGTGGTCATACAAATAATCGCCGTAATGATATTGTCCCGGCGGACGGTATTCAACACGGAATTCCCCTGTCAGTTTCGGAGCTCCCTCTTTCATAGCAACTTTAACAACACCCGCTTGTGCGTTTCCATATTCAGCGGAGAATCCACCAGTGATCAGCTCCATTTGCTGAACGCCGAGAGGGTTCACATCAAATTTCCATGAGTTGTTCGCTTTGTCCGCACCGAATTCTCCCGGTGCACTGGTGTTTGAAGTGACCTGGTCGACACCATTGATCTGGAAGTTCAATTCATACGCACCTGATCCGCGGACGGAATATTCACCCGATGCGCTTTTTTGAAAACCGGCATAAAGATCCATCGCGCCTCGAAGACCTTCGATGGGAGCGGAATTGATCTGTGATGCTTCGATGGTCGTGGCTGTCGATGTACGGTCGCGGATTACCTGCGGTTTGGAGGCAACAACGACCACCTGATTCAATTCGATGGTTGCATCGGAGAGGTGAAAATCTGCATTCGTTGTCCGGTCGATGAAGATATCGACATTCTGCTGAAGCACGGTCGCGTATCCGAGCATACTCGCTTTTACGGAATATCGTCCCGGCGAGATGTTTAGGATAGAATACCTACCGTTCACATCCGTGACAGCACCGATGTTCGTCCCTGTCACCAGAATATTCACGCCGATCAACGGCTCTTTGGTTGAGCCGTCGGTGACGATACCCACAAGTTTACTGGTCTGCGCCGAAGCTGCAGCGAGAATAGTGAGTGCAATGAAACATATCTGACGAACACGCAGCAAAGAACTTTTCATTGTCATCATTGTTTTTCCTCCATCCGGGAAATGATCATACCGGATGAAGGAGCAGTATTGTTTCGTAACAGCGGTTCCGGCTGCATTCACCGGAAGAGAGACGGATACATATCCCTTAATACAAAAAAGCTTATTTCAAAAGCATCATCTTCTTTGAGAACGATGATCCGGGGGTCACAAGCGTGTAGAAATAGATCCCGCTCGGGAGGGATGCACCGTTGAAAGAGACGACATGTTTTCCGGATTCTTCCGTTCCTTCAGCCAACACTGACACTTCTCTTCCCAGAAGGTCTGTAACGATCAGACGAACATACGATTGATGTGCAAGAGTATATGAGATCAGTGTTGTAGGATTGAACGGATTCGGATAATTCTGATTCAATTCGAAACTCTGTACGGAATTGTCCGGTGTGCGTACACCGGTGTTACCGTTCTGGAATTTGAACGCGCATTTTGCATACCGGTCCACAACATACGCGACATTCCCGTCCTTTGAAATGATAACATCACTCGGTGCGGACATCGGAGCACCGTTCGGCGATTTTACATCACCGCTCGTCTGACTCGGAAGATCGTACATCGCCTGCGCGTTCACACCATCCACAAAGAATCCTTTCACCCAGCGGCGGGTCGTGTCAACGCCGGCGACCCAGAGAATGCCTTTTGTATCAACAGTAATTCCATACGGGATGCTTGTGCTAAAAGAGAGGAATCCTTCAAAATCACCCACGCGGCTCGGCACGTAATCCACAGGTGTTGTTTGTGTTCCACCTTTCCAGACGGCGATCCCTCCGGTCAATTGAGCATCGGAGAGAGAATTGCGGGAAGAATACATGATGGTCGTTTTGCTGAAGTAATCTCCGCCGGGAACAAGAGCAACGTCGCGGATCAGATCCAATCCGCTCGTCTGCGGACCTCCGGGTTCCACGGTGTTGCTTGGCGGCGGAATATATCCTCCTCTTCCTGATACATTTACAGTGTAACCGAAATTGTACCAGCGAATGGATGTTCCGAAATCGACACCGGCAACGATCATTGTATCTTTTGAGATATCCAGTCCGTTCAGAAATGTTCCGAATCCTGAACCGGCGATATTGAATCCGAATCGTTCGATCTTTGTGGTATCGGCATTCTTATAATAATAGAGAGCAGCGAGTGTATTCGGTTTTGTTTTGGGATATGGCTGTGAACCGACCACATACACATCGGTACCTTGTGTCGTAATACCGCGCAATGCTCCGATGTTCCCCAGCAGCGTATCCGAATCGCCGTTGTTCGTGTAGTCAACGAATAATGAAAAGACTGTATCGCCGGGATTTGCATAATAGATCGCATTATGCGCTTTCGAGTCGTCCAGTTTTGAGGAGATCACATAGAGACGTCCATTCTTATCCATCGTGCAGAGATATGGTTTGGCCGCGGTGCTGTCTTTCAGCGGAAATTTGATCGCACCGACATACTTCCAGCTTTGTGCCTGCATTCCGGAAATCGAAAGTAACGTCATCATTAGAATGACGACGGAAGTGTGTAACGTTCTGTTCATACCGTTCTCCATTTTTTCTGTACTGTTCAGTGGCCGTGGAATCTTCCTGGGGAAGGATCGCCCATCATCCCACAATATTGTTGTTTAAACTCTCAATTTAACTCTACAAGTTCAACTACATCATGGTGTAGTTTTCTTTATAGGGCTAATTGTTTATTTTGAACACACTCTTAACGGACGTACTCATCATGGAAACTGTTCAACTTATCATCCTCTTCATCGTCTTTTTCACCATGGCGGTGTTGATGTTCCTACGGAAACTTCCGGCGATCATCGCTTTGCCTATGATGGCGGTTCTCATCGCTCTCACCTGCGGCGTTTCGGTCCAGGATACTGTCCGGTACGTTATTGGAATGGGTTCACTGAAACTCTCCACTGCATTCACCATCTCCATTTTCGGAAGTATGCTCAGCGTGCTGATGCAAAAGACCGGTGTAGCGGAAAGTTTCATTAAACGGGGTGCGGAACTCTCCGGCGATGATCCGTGGACCATTGCCGTAGTGATGCTCACACTCATTATCGTCCTGTTCAGCACGCTCGGCGGACTCGGCGCCATTATCATGGTCGCAACAATTGTTCTGCCGATCATGTCTTCCGTCGGTATCGGACCCATAACAACCGTGGGCATCTTCCTGTTCGGTCTCAGCATCGGCGGATTGATGAATGTCGGAAACTGGGCTGTCTACATCTCTGTGATGGGATTGACCATTGATCAGATCCGACCGTTCGCACTGGTTATGTTCAGCATCTCATTCCTTACCGCACTCATCTATATTACTGTTCAATTATACCGTGACGGAAACAGTCTGAATATCCGGAGGATCATCCTTCGAAACCTCCTCTTCGCTTTTATCGGCATTCTTCTCGTTTTCGGATATTTTCAGTTTCTGAATGATGATGCAAGAGAACTTTGTCTGTCGATCGTTTCACACTGCGGCACTCTCTTATCATGGCTGATCATTTTGGGAATCGGCGCATTATTTGCCACCGCACTTATCCGCGCTGCTCTGAAAAAGAATGAACAGACCAATGAGATACACTGGAGTGCGTTGTTTGCACCGACGATCCCTCTCATGTTCATTCTTGTCTTCTCGATGGACTTCATCGCCTCGTTCGTTCTCGGACTTGTCTTTACGTTCATCGCGACATACAAAAAAGGACGGCTCAACATCTTCATCCAATCGATGTTCGAAGGGGGCGCCGTCGTGATGCCGGCTGTTGCGTTGATGTTCGGCATTGGAATGTTGCTTGTTGCGATCATGGGACCGGGGATCTCTCTTGATGCGTATCCTGACGGTTGGCCTGTGATAAAATTATTAAAACCGTTGATGATGAAGATCGTTCCGTCGAATCCTATCGAGTATGTTATATTCTTTACGCTCGCTGCACCGCTGGCATTATATCGAGGACCGCTCAATGTGTGGGGTATGGGATACGGACTCGCCGGTGTATTTCTTGCGAGCGGATTGAATCCCGGCGCAGTGATGGGATTACTGCTCGGCGTAGGCCATATCCAGGGGATCAGCGACCCGACAAATACTCAGAATGTGTGGCTTGCCAATGAGATGCGGATCGATGTTCAGAAGATCCTTTGGAATACCATCCCGTATACTTGGATCCTCGCATTCATCGGACTCACATGTTCCGCGCTCATGTTCATGTAAGAACTGTCACATAAATACCTGAGAACATTTTTGACACAAGTATTAAATCTTTATTCACATAAATTGGTAACTACTTAGCAAGTTCCAAGCAAATTAGTAATTATAGTTAACAAATTGCCACTCCCGAAGGGATGCCTTCACGAAGTGACCCTTCGGGTCGGCAGAAGGCACTAAAACACAAAATCCCACAAAGAACTAATACGATATTAGTGGATAGCATTTTCTCGCAAAATTTGTGCCTTCGTGCCTTAGTGGCGGAGAATAAAAGAGTTTATTTTCGCTCGCACTGATCAGTTCCATAATTTTAATGAAAAGAAAAATAAAAATAGGAATCGACGTCGGCGGAACATTCACTCACGCTGTGGCGATCGACATCGCGAACTATACCGTGATCGGTAAAGCATGCGTCATGACCACGCACTCCGCTCCGGAAGGTGTGGCTAAAGGTGTGGTCGATTCCATGAACCAGCTCCTCCTGTCCGCTGCCGTCGATCCAGATGAGGTGATCCTTATCGCCCACTCCACCACGCAGGCAACGAATGCACTGCTCGAAGGTGATGTTGCTACGGTCGGGATCATCGGTATGGGAAAAGGTCTGGAAGGCCGCCGCGCGAAAAGTGAGATCAATCTTAAGAACATCGAACTTGCTCCCGGAAAGTTCCTTCATACCCATTTTCAATTCATCGACACCGGCTCACCGGTCACCGAAAGCCGGATCACCGACGCAATCAAGTCCTTAGTGAATTCCGGTGCAACAGTGATCGTTGCATCCGAAGCATTCGGAGTGGACAACACCGCTCATGAGGATAAGGTCGTGTCCATCGCCGAGGCGATGGGACTCCAGGCAACAGCAGCCAGCCGTATCTCAAAATTGTACGGACTGCGCGTCCGGACGAGAACTGCGGTGATCAATGCCAGCATGCTTCCGAAGATGCTCGAGACCGCCGTGATGACGGAAGAGTCTGTCCGCAAAAGCGGGATCAAAGCTCCGCTGATGGTGATGCGGTCGGACGGCGGTATCATGGATATCCGTGAGATGCACAAACGTCCAATCCTGACGATGCTCTCCGGACCTGCTGCCGGCGTCACTGCTGCGATGATGTATGCAAAAGTGTCGGATGGAATATTCCTCGAAGTAGGCGGGACATCAACGGATATTTCGGTGATCAAGAACGGGAAACCGCAGATCAAAAGTGCTCAGATCGGCGGAAATAGGCTGTATGTTCACACACTCGATGTACGGACATTAGGAATCGCCGGCGGATCGCTGGTAAGGTTGAAGAACAAATCGATCATCGATGTCGGGCCGCGCAGTGCGCACATCGCTGGACTTCATTATATTGCATTCGATCATTCGCTCGATTTCAATCAATGCAACATTGAATTTGTTCGGCCGGTGAAGGACGATCCGGATGATTATATTGCTGTCTCGATCAACGGTCATGCAGATCGATTTGCATTAACACCGACCGAAGCATCCAATTACTTGGGACTCGTCACCGTTGCGGGTCATGGAAAAGCGAATATCCGTCCTATCAAGGAGTTCTTCGAATCGTTCGCTCAGAAAATTTCCCTTTCACCAAAAGAGATCGCTACGACCATCCTGACGATCGCTGCTGAGAAGATCGTACCGATCATCCATCAGCTTGCGCGGGAATATAAGCTGGATATGGATCTCGTTCAGTTCGTCGGCGGCGGCGGCGGCGCATCGGCCATCGTCCCCTTCACTGCACAGCATATGCATCTGCCGCATATGATTGTTGAGAACTCCGAAGTGATCTCAGCTATCGGTGCCGCTCTCGGTATGATCCGCGATTCTGTTGAAAAGAATATCCTCAATCCCACAGAATCGGATATTGTTGCCCTTCGTCAGGAAGCGGTCTCATCCGTCATCGCCATGGGAGCAGTTCCGGATACGATCGAAGTGAGTATCGAGATCGACAGCAAGAATAAGAAAGTGATCGCCTCTGCTATGGGTACCAGTGAACTCCGCACCCGTGATCTTGAAGTTCAGCGGTTGTCCGAAGACAAGATCCTCGGAATCGGGGCCGCATCGTTACGGATGGAAAAACAGTCAGTAGCCATTGCAGGAAGAACGACGTTCCTGTATGCATTGACGGCAAAGACGGTACGCTCCCGCTTCTTCGGCCTTGTGAAGGAACATTCTCAGCAGCTTCGTGTGATCGATAAGGAAGGGACGATCCGACTTCAATTGAAAGATTGCATCGTGGATTCCGTCCAGAACGGTGCTGTGAAAGGAAAGATCACAGAAATGATCGAGACCCTCACGACATTCGGCGACGCCGGGGCTCTTGTGCCGAATATCTATCTGCTCGTCTCGGCAAAAGTCGTTGACCTGACAGGATTAATGAAAGAATCTCAGATCATGGCTCTTGTGGATCTTGAATTGTCCAAGACATTGCCGAATGATGAGATCGTTGTGATCGCAACACCGAAAAAATAATAGTGAAATTTGAGATATTGTTTTTCTATTGTCATTCTGAGTCCCGCTCATATTCCAAAAGTGCGGAACGAACCTGTCCAACTGGTTTCGGTCAGGCGGGGAATCTGATGTTACGCTCAGATTCTTCACTTCGCTTTTGATAATATATGGAGCTCGTTCAGAATGACATTAAAGGGAGATATATCAGAAATGTATTTTAAATTCGTAATTCAAAAAAATGATGCTCCGCTCTCAATATGATTATATCGTCCTCGGTGCTACAATTCCGGGTGTCCTCTTCGCGGCAGCAAAAGCTCGCGCAGGATATTCCGTCCTGTTGACGAACCGATACGGATTCCCGGGCGGGAGCGTTACGGAATTGCTGAATTGTTTTCAAGAGATCCCAAGCAATACAGATGCGGAGATCGCAGAATTGTGCAGGATCATTTCCCGTGATACTGTTGCACCGTCGGTCGTCAATCCCGAAACTGTCAAATATGCTTTGCAGATGTTCCTTGAAACGACCAATGTCGATCTCTACTATCATGTAGTCCCTCATTCAATGAGCACGGATGATCCATCATCCGTCAGCATCTCTTTCCTGGCAAAAGAAGGACTCGTGACCGTCTCCGGAAAGAAAGTGCTCGACGCTTCGGATGAATTATATGGAGCAGCGATCGTTGGTATCCCGACAAAGGTTGAAGAACAAAATATCAACATCTTCATCACTGCGCCGAACAATGAGTCCTTCCTCTCCTTTCCCAAGGTGCGACATTCGGTCAAACTGAATGACGGTCGTTATTGGATCTCACTGAGGATCGATTCAACGAACGAATTGTTCCAGGAGGACGAGTCACATATGCTGATGGATGAATTCCGCATCGTGCTCGAGCGGTCGGGCAGCCGCATTCAAATGCTTCCGCTGGGGATCCATTCACAGATCTCTCTTCACAATGGAAATGCGTTGAACGGTTCGTTCGTGACGCTGAACGATCTGCTTGGCAGAACATTCAAACCGTCGGCACAGTTCGCTAAAACATCTGCGGTGCTGGAAACAATAAATATTTTTTAGAACAACAAGCTGAACACCATTTCGGGAAGACTTCACATCACATGAACGAGATATTCACTGCAATACGAAACGGTCTCATCGTCAGTTGTCAGGCGGAAGGAAATTCTCCGTTCAATTCCCCCGAAGGAGTGACCTTGTTCGCCCGCGCTGCCGTAATTGGCGGCGCAGCAGCAATCCGCTCTGAGGGAGTCGAAAAAACTTCCTCTATTATAGAGGCGATGACCGTTCCTGTCATCGGACTAGTCAAATCACATTTTGACGATGGATTCGTCCGCATTACCGGATCTTTTAAAGATGTTGAAGACCTTGCAGGGATCGGAACACATATCATCGCCGTCGACGGTACATTCCGAAAACGGGAGGGATTCTCCGGTCCTGAGTTCATCGCACAAGCAAAATCGCGTTACGGCTGCATCATAATGGCGGATATTGCAACGGAACGGGAAGCGCTGGCGTGCGCCGATGCAGGTGCGGATTGTATCTCAACAACGCTCAGCGGTTATACTCCCGAAACAAAGCATTCGCACGACGGACCGGATTTTGATCTTCTGAAGTACCTGGCATCAACACTCTCCATCCCTGTGATCGCAGAAGGACGGGTTAATACGCCTGCGCTTGCAGCACAGATGATGTCGCTCGGCGCGTGGAGTATTGTTGTCGGCTCCGCGATCACAAGACCGACTGAGATAACAAAATGGTTCATTGAATCTATCGCACGTTCAACGTCAACGAGATAATTTGCCGACATGACCCTCAAGAATGAATATGATGTGATTGTCATCGGCGCAGGAATTGCCGGTATCAGCGCTGCGGTAAAGGCAGGACGCTCCGGTGTTTCTGTGCTATTGGTGGAACAATACGGTTTCGTCGGCGGCATGTCCACTGCCGGCATGGTCTCTCCTTTTATGAAGCATGAAGTGAACGGCGAGACACTTGTCCGCGGCGTGTTCGAAGATCTGGAGAATGAGATGCGCAGGCAGAACGGGATGATCGACAATGGATTCTTTGCCAATTCTTTCCGTTCAGCATCGTATCATCTGTTGAAGGAAGTCGGCTGCATCGTTCTGCTTCATGCCGCAATCTCGGCAGTGACCAAAACGGATCATCATGTCGAGTCGATCACCGTTTTTGTTTCAGGAAAAGAGATCACGATCCGGGGAAAGGTCTTCATCGATACGTCGGGCGATGCTCAATTATTATTCCTCGCCGGCCTTCCCTGGCTTAAAGGGGACGAAAAGACTGGACTGCTTCAGGCATTGACTCTCTTCTTCCGGATGGGAAATATCGACATCGCGAAAGTGACTGAATACGCAAAGGCGAATAAAAAGGAATTCTTCGACTGGATGGAATATGATTTTGATCTGACGAAGATCATCTCCGTTGCAGGATATTTCAGTATCGTCAAAAAGGCGATCCAGGAACAACGGCTTTCTCCCGAGGTGCAATATATTTTCTTTACCACACTTCCGGAATCCGGTGAAGGTTCATTCAATACATCTAACATCCTTGAAGTGGACGGTTCCTCTTCTCTCGACCTGACGAAGGCTGAGATCGCGGGACGCCGTCAAGTGCATCAGGTCGTCACGGTATTACGGAACGAGGTCCCCGGTTTTGAGAATTCCTATCTCATCGAAACAGCACCGCAGGTCGGCGTGCGTGAGACACGGCGTGCCGTCGGCGATTACGCCGTTACCGGTGAGGACATCAAACGGGGAAATAAATTCGACGATTCGATCGCCCGGGGTTGTTACGGCATAGATATTCACGGACAGAAAGATGAGAACAGCAGAATGGAACACCTCGCTGACGGAGATTATTACGAGATTCCGCTCCGTTCACTGATCGTGAAAGAAGCGGACAACGTGCTTGCTGCAGGACGCTGCATCTCCTCTACCCGTGAAGGTCACAGCGCGTTGCGGATCCAACCGACCTCATCTGCTACCGGAGAAGCATGCGGAGCTTTGGCGGCACTAGCCGCATCATCAAAACGGGAATTACGCGCAGTCGGATATTCCGAAGTGCAGGGACGTATTTTGTATAACATTACACAGAAGTAACAATTCATCAATGGATATTATTTTGGGGACAGACGGTTGGCGCGGATTACTCGACCGTGAAATGGATCATGACAGCGTCTCTCTCGTTGCTCAAGCATTCGCACAGTATACACTCCAACGGTCATCTTCCCCATCAGTCGTTATTGGGTATGACGGACGAAGGAACTCGAGAACATTCGCTGAACTCTTCGCATCAATTCTCGACGGGAATGGGATCCGTTACTATCTGTCCGATAAAGTGGTCCCGACTCCGGTCGTTTCATATACCGTGAAAGCACGTTCGCTGGATCTCGGTGTAATGATCACCGCATCGCATAATCCGCCGGAATACAACGGCATCAAATTCAAAGCATCATACGGCGGACCATTCTCCACAGAAGAAACGCACATTGTTGAGACACTCATCGGAAGATCTCGCATCCGGCGTTCCATTGAACCGGTCAGCACTGAAGATCTGCTGATGCCATACTGCAACCATCTTCAGACGATCGTCAATTTTGACGCCATCTCAAAAAGTTCTGTCGTTCCGCTGATCGACTCCATGAGCGGAGCCGGAGCGACAATTCTGCAGGATATGCTGGCTGAACATTCCGTAGAATCACGCACGATCTTCGGTATTCCGAGTGAATCATTCTCCGGAAGATTCGCTGAACCGATAGAAAAGAATTTGAAACCGCTCTCCGAGGAACTACAGAAAGGGACATTCTCTCTCGGCGTTGCAACG
>CAIVNT010000125.1 GCA_903907305.1 uncultured Ignavibacteriota bacterium | reverse complement strand
CAATGGAAATACCCTCCTACGTTAAACATGAACGGCTCAAACAATGGGTCAAGGAAATTGCTACGCTGACAAAACCGGATACCATATACTGGTGCGACGGAACAGAACGTGAATATAGCGACATGTGTGAGTTGATGGTGAAGAGCGGTACGTTCAAAAAACTCAATCCCGAAAAACGCCCCAATAGTTTTCTTGCCCTGTCGGATCCATCCGATGTCGCACGTGTGGAGGACCGCACATTCATCTGCAGCAAACGCCGGACCGATGCAGGACCGACCAATAATTGGGTCGATCCCAGAGAGATGAAGACCACTCTTAATAGTTTATTCGACGGCTGTATGATAGGACGGACGATGTATGTCATTCCATTCAGCATGGGTCCGCTTGGTTCCGCTATCGCACATGTTGGTGTCGAGATCTCCGATTCTCCGTATGTGGTTGTGAACATGAATATCATGACGCGAATGGGAAAAGCGGTCTTTGACGTTCTCGGTGAAAACGGTGAATTTGTCCCATGCGTCCATTCAGTAGGTATGCCATTGGCGGACGGACAAAAAGATGTCGCATGGCCTTGCAATAGAGATCAAAAATATATCGTGCATTTTCCGGAAGAGCGTTCCATTTGGTCGTATGGCAGCGGCTACGGCGGTAATGCGCTGCTTGGTAAGAAATGTTTCGCACTCCGCATTGCGTCATCCATGGCCCGCGATGAAGGCTGGCTGGCGGAGCATATGCTCATCCTCGGGGTTGAGGATCCAAAAGGACAAAAAACATACGTCGCTGCTGCGTTCCCCAGTGCATGCGGTAAGACGAATTTTGCAATGCTTATTCCGCCGAAATCATTTGCCGGCTGGAAAGTGACAACTGTTGGCGATGATATTGCGTGGATAAAACCGGGACATGATGGACGGCTGCATGCGATCAATCCCGAAGCCGGATATTTCGGCGTTGCACCGGGGACTTCCGATAAAACGAATCCGAACGCAATGGCGGCAATCACGAAGAACACGATCTTCACTAATGTTGCGTTGACAGATGAGGGTGATGTGTGGTGGGAAGGAATGACCAAAAATCCTCCCGAACACGCTATAGACTGGCAAGGACATTCGTGGACTCCCGAAAGTGGAAAAAAAGCTGCCCACCCCAATGCACGTTTTACGGCTCCCGCACGTCAATGTCCATGCATTGACTCCGAGTGGGAAAATCCGAACGGAGTTCCAATCAGCGCTTTCATCTTCGGTGGACGCAGAAGCACGACGATTCCGCTGATCACGCAGGCGATCAACTGGAATTTCGGTGTGTATATGGCCGCAACGATGGGTTCCGAAACAACAGCTGCCGCAGCTGGGACTACCGGTGAAGTGCGTCGCGATCCGTTTGCTATGCTTCCGTTCTGCGGATATCATATGGGAGATTATTTCAATCACTGGCTCAAAGTCGGACGTGAGATCTATAATCCCCCGCGTATATTCAATGTGAACTGGTTCAGAAAAGATGCGAATGGAAATTTCCTCTGGCCGGGCTTCGGTGATAATATGCGCGTGTTGAAATGGGTCGTTGAACGGGTACACGGTCAGGCGTTCGCGATAGAAAGTCCTGTCGGCTGGATGCCGCGGTATGAGGATATGGATTTCACCGGGTGGCATGATATCTCACAGGAACAATTCTACGAGTTGATGGCGATCGATAAAGAATTATGGAAGAAAGAAATCCTCTCTCATGAAGAACTCTTTATCAAATTGTATGACCGTCTGCCGAAAGAATTTATGCTGATGAGGGACATGCTTCTGTCACAGTTGTGGCGTTCTCCCGAAAAGTGGGAAATGGCACCTGAGTTCTAAAATCGAAAACCATCGGATTGCAAGCAATCCGATGGTTTTCTCTTGTTTTACCCTCCTACGAGTAAGAAACAATCCTCCGTTTTCGCACCTTTGAAATATTTCCTCAGTGGTTTCTTCGAAAATCCTATGAATTCTGGATATCCTTGCGGTACACTCTTTGCATTTTAATAAAGAGCGTAAAGAAAGGAGGGTGTTATGAATATCCTATTTCATCATCCTTTACCGTTTAGTTTCCATCCGAAAAAGAAGGTAATAACAGCAGTCATTCCTTCTCATTATTCAGTTGGTGAATCTAGACTCGAGCTGAAAAAAATGCTCGGCATCAACATGGAGATTGGAATCTTCATCTCAGCGTTGATCCACGTATTGATAATCGGTTCCTATTACGCAGTTCAGTATTACGATACCCTGGACGAAGACGCTCCGGTGGTGAAGATCCGGATCTTACGATACAGTGATCTCGGGCCTCCTCCATCCATCGCCAATTCTATTGTAACACCGTCCGTTGGCGTAATGAAAGAAGTGCGGCCGACGATCGGCACACCTGTTCCGGTGCCGGACGCAGAGATCAATCCTGAACTGACCATTGCAACGCAGACGGAAATGAGTTCCGTCCCCAGCAGTGCACTATTGGAAGGCGAAGGCTCCGGTACCGAAGTAAAGATCGAAGAGAATGTAACGATCGAAAATGATGAACCGGGCATGAATGAATTCATGCCGGTGGAGAAGATTCCGCAGGTAGTCTACTCGGAAAAACCTGAGTATCCCGACATTGCCAGACGTTCGAGTATGGAAGGATATGTCTGGGTGAAGATCCTGGTGGACAAGACAGGGAAACCAAAAAAAGCAGTAGTCATCAAAGAGAACGGCGGTTCCATCTTCAACGAAGCCGCAGTGAATGCCGCAATGAGATACCAATTCACACCCGGTGTAATGAACAGCGGTCCGGTGCAAGTGTGGGTTGCCATTAAATTCAATTTTCAACTTACTGACAGAAAATAAGAGATCCCAACAATGATACCGAATGTCCCTATCCGAAATACAATACTCTCCCGCAATGAACTGGGCCGGTTCTTCATCGACCAGAACTGCGCAGGTTGCAAGAATTGTTTCTCACTTGCACCAAGTAATATCGAATTCATTTCCATGGCAAAACGATGCTCCGTTGTCCTTCAACCGATGTCCGATGAAGAACTTGCTATCCTGAACAAGGCGTATCAGCAATGCCCTCAACATGCTTTTCATGATAAAGCAGATGTTCTTGTTGAAGGAATGGACTAACCATATGGTACCGTCATTGAATGAATTTCGACAGCCGCTATTGCAGGGTACCGTTTGGCGCCATCATTACGATGCCAAATGTATTTCCCTGCAGCAGGCAGCAGAACTGGTCTATTCCAACGACAATGTCTTTGTCAGCGGTAACGCCGCTTCTCCACGATCATTCCTGAGTGTTCTGGCCGAACGTTCAGGGGAATTGCGTAATGTTTCCGTCTATCACCTGCTCTTGCTGGGTGAGGATCCGTTCAGAGGGATCGAAAATACTCGTGAAAAGATCCGTCACGTTTCCTTCTTTGTGGGAAGTGCCGACCGGAAAGCCATCAAAGACCATTCAGCAGATTACATCCCGGTTTTTCTGAATGAGATACCGTCGCTGTTCTTCAAAAATATCATTCCGCTGGACGTGGTGTATATCATGGTCTCTCCGCCGAATGATGAGGGATTTGTCAGTCTCGGAGTTGAATGTGCCGCATCCATCGCCGCAATTGAAACCGGGAAAGTGGTCATCGCTCAGATCAATAAGGAAGTCCCGTTTACTTACGGCGAAACTCTGGTGCCGATCTCCAAACTGCACTATGTTGTGGAATATGCTGAACCGCTTTGTGAACTGGCGCGTCCTGAAGCCAGTGCCATTGAGAAAAAGATCGCAGATTATATCTCGCCGCTGATCGAAGATGGATCAACGCTGCAGTTCGGCATCGGCGGTATTCCGAATGCCATTATGAGCGGACTGGAAGGACGGAAGGATCTTGGAGTTCATACCGAGATGTTCTCGGACGGAATGATGGAACTGATGCAGAAAGGGATCATCACGAATAAACGAAAGACGGTGAATCCGGGATATTCTGTTGCAACTTTCATTCTCGGTACAAAAAAATTATATGAATTT
>CAIVNT010000124.1 GCA_903907305.1 uncultured Ignavibacteriota bacterium | reverse complement strand
TCATGCCGCCGTAGAGCGTTGCTTCATATTCGTATTCAGGACGATCCGCATATTTTGCAAGCACATCATTTGGTGTAGATTGTTTCCGCCATGCTTGAAGCAGCGAATCCGGATTTTTATGATAGAACTGACTTTTTTCATCGGTCGTCTGCGACTGTGCTCTCCAATATTCTATTCCTGTGCTGACATAATCATTATTCTCTTTACTGTACATGTTCCGGCCAAAGTGATACACTCCTGCGGGACGCATACGCGCAAGCAGCGTACCATGCAATCCTTCTGGCGCTTCTTTGGAAACGATATTGACGACCGCAGATCGTCCCTCTCCATATTCGGCATTATACCCGCCGGTCAACACGGAGATCTGTTCGATTGTGGAAGTATTGAATCCGGAATAATTATCAGAAACAAGCCCGCTATTCACCGAAAGGTTGTCCAGCATATATACCGCCTGCACCATAGAACTACCGCGGACGTATCCTTTCGTACCGCCCCGCTGCCATGCAAGACTGGAATTATCGCTGAAGATTCCTGCCTGCGTTTCAAGCACATCCTTCACAGTTCGAACACCGGATTTCTCCAGCACTTTACTGGTCACCACCTGCTCGGATGCTGTAAGATCCTTGTCGATCACCGGACGCTCGGCTACGATATTGACAACATCCCCTTCGATCGCAGAAACGGACAATGAAAAATTCTTGCTCGTCGTACGGTCGATAGTCACATCCACATTACTGCTGTTGATGGATTCATAACCGAGCATGGAAACGGAAAGAGTATACGTTCCGGGAGGAACGTTCAGAATGAAATAGTCGCCGTTGATATCGGTTGATGCACCGATCTTCAATCCTCTGATCATCACATTGGCACTGATGAGCGGTTCTCCGGTTGATTTGTCCGTTACTCTGCCGGAGAGTTTTCCGGCATTACCGGCAAGGACAATTGCAGAGATCAGAAGGGTCGCAAGAACGCTATTCATGATCTGTATGCGAAAGTTACTCATTCGTGTATTCATGCGAAGTGATCTCAATTTAGTATCATGGTGTTATTTTTTTTCGATGCCCGGAAGCTGAGTGATGTTGCGCAACGGACTGAGTCTTGAAACGGAATTGCGAATATTCAATTTTGGTTCGAGCAATACTTTCCTTCTCTCATCATCGGGATTACGCATTCTTCGGTACAGCATAGCAACGGCCATCTCCGTCATTTTTGTAATGGGCTGTTCGATCGCCGTTAAAGCAGGTGAAAGGTACGATGTAAAAACAGGATCGTCGAATGTGACGAGTGAGATATCGGTTGGAATGTTAACCCCGTTCTCCCTGCACGCTTCAAGAGCACCCAATGCGATAAG
Source organism: uncultured Ignavibacteriota bacterium (assembly GCA_903907305.1). Lineage (GTDB taxonomy): Bacteria > Bacteroidota > Ignavibacteria > UBA10030 > UBA8401 > UBA8401. The sequence goes on along the minus strand of CAIVNT010000124.1, from coordinate 663 downwards.
ATCACCAGCTGTGAAAATTGCCGTCGGTGGATTCGGGATCTTTAAGAGATGTTTCGTTTCCAAATATCCATTGAGCGAACGAAAATCATCCCCGACGATCAGATGTTCATCGATCACGATACCGGCATCGGTCAAGCTCTTTTTATATCCTTCCAGCCGTGTTTCATTCGCATACGTTCCGGGCAGTCCCTGTATGAATGCGATCCGTGTGTGCCCTTCTTTGATCAGATGGTTCACGGCAAAGAGAGAGCCTTTTACATTATCTACGCTTACAGAATCGATATCGAGGGAATCAAAACAACGATCGATCATCACCAGAGGAATGTTCGCATCGCGTATCTTTTGGATGTGGGAAAATTCCTGACCCACTGATGCGATGATCAAACCGTCCACACGTTTTTCCAACAAACTTTTTATCGCGGACTTCTCGATGGAGATATCTTCGTCCGTATCGTAAACGATAAAGTTGTATCCCCCTTTCCGGAGTTCACCGGCAAGGCTTTTAATGACAGCCGAAAAGAACGGATTGGCGATATCAGGAACGATCAACCCTATCTCATACGTTTTTTGGAGGCGAAGTCCGCGGGCAAGCGTATTGATCCGGTATCCCATCTCTTTGGCGGACTGTTTTACCCGAAGCTGGGTCTCTTCGCTGATCTTATA
>CAIVNT010000123.1 GCA_903907305.1 uncultured Ignavibacteriota bacterium | reverse complement strand
GTCGCCGAAGCGTTCATCCGCGATCTCGAATCAGAAAAATGATCCGCACTGCCTGTTGCCGTGGGATTTGACGGCCGCACGAACTCAAAACAATACGCCCAATTATTTTCTGAAGTTCTTTCTGCTCACGGAATCCCTGTTTTCCTTTCTGAGAATATCATTCCCACGCCGGTCTTATCATTCACTGTAAAACGTCTCCGCTGCGGTGCGGGGATCATGATCACGGCGAGTCACAATCCGGCAACATACAATGGAGTGAAATTTAATGCGGCTTACGGCGGTCCATTTATATCCGAAGAGACGAGAAAAGTCGCATCATTTCTTCAGGATGTTCCTGTACGGGAACGGTCAATTGATACGATTACGCAAAAAAATTTCTTGCCTGAGTATATAGAACAATTGAGAACGGTGGTCGATTTTGATGCCTTGCGTTCTTTTGCTGCGGATCCGAAGAACAATCCCAGCGTTATTATTGATTCGATGGGCGGTGCAGGACAAACACTGATCGAAGATATTCTGAATGACCTTGGGTGGAGAGCGCAGACGATCTTCGGTGCTCCGGAACCGAACTTCTACGACCGTCGGCCCGAACCGATCGAAAAGAATCTTGAACCGCTCTTCTATAATGTGAAGGTGACCGATGCGATCCTTGGTATTGCAACGGATGGCGATGCAGACAGATGTGCGGTCTGTTTTGAAGACGGGAAATGGATCTCGGTGCAGCAGTCGATCTTGCTGCTGCTTTGGCATCTGCATGAATACAAAAAACTGAACGGTGCAGTGATCAAATCCGTTCCGGTGACGGATAAGGTCCGTGTTCTTGCGGAGCAGTGGCATCTTCCGTATTACGATGTGAATGTGAGTTTTCAGAACATCACGGATATTATGATGAAGACCGGCTATCTGATTGGTGTGGAAGAGAGTGCAGGATTCGGAATTCAAGGTCATATCCCGGAGCGTGACGGGATCTTGTCAGGATTATTGTTCTGCGAAATGATCGCGAAAAGCGGAAAATCGCTGCATGAGTTATGGGAGGAGATCAAAACAACGGTCGGCGATCTGCATTATCAGCGATTGGATATTCCTGCAGCGTCATTCGACAGAGTGGAACTGCTTCATCATTTCGATCATTTCAAACCGTCGAAAAATCTGGAAGAATTCTACATCGAGAAGGTGTGGAAATTATATGATAAGGATACGATCAACGGCGTAAAATTTCTTTTTGGGAACTCCCGTTGGCTGCTTGTTCGTGCTTCGATGACGGAACCAATCATCAGGGTCTATGCTGAAGGAAGAACGGACGATGAGATGAACCGGTTGATCAATGAAGGGAAGATGCTGATAGGTTTGTGATCGGCGCGTACTAATCAGCAAAACTCAAAAATAACGTTGATACAATAGAATTTTGCCACTAAGACACTAAAACACAAAATCCCACAAAGCGAATTATAAAAATTTGTGGGGCGTATTTCTTTCAAATTTGTGTCTTCGTGACTTTGTGGCGAAGAAAAGAAGTGTGTTTACGCCGCTTTTGTTCTTGGGATCACTTGTTTGATCTCATATAATGTTCCCCGCTGAGCCGCATCGAATCCGGACTCATGAATGAGCTGTATGCATTCCTCAGTGTTCGTCTTATTCACGAATTTCGCCGCCGCATGGACATTCTCTTCCAGTAACGTAC
>CAIVNT010000122.1 GCA_903907305.1 uncultured Ignavibacteriota bacterium | reverse complement strand
GGTCAGCTTCCGTATCCGCCTGCGATGTTCCTGGGTGAAGGATTCGCCCATATACCCAAAATGCTCGACCATTCACACTCTGTACTTCTCTTGTTGAACAGTCAGCTGGATATACATCTTCCGGAGTATCATACAAAGATCGCACGGCTGATTGAAACCATTCACACGATGGTACCGCAGAGTCAGATCTATATCAAGGATCATCCAAATTATCAAGGTGGTCCACTCAGTTCAGCGGGACTGGACTACGTTACGGTACTGAAGAATTCCGTACCGGCGGAACAGTTATACCTGAACGAGGGGGAAAAGATCGGTGCTGTGGTTGCATACGGAACGACGTCGCTTATTACAGCATCGTGGCTCGGCATTCAGGCGGTACATATTAGTGAGTATCTTGGATTCACCAAAGCGGTAACGGATCATTACAATGATTTTATGACGTTCGGAGAACACATTGTCAACCTGAAAGAATTAGGCGGGTTGAACGGACTTGATATGGCCGGAACGGACCGCATCATCCTGACGCGTCAATCGATCATCGATGGCTGGAAAGAATGCCTTGATCAGATAGCGGATTCATCACGCGCAATAACGGAAAGTATGTAACTCCATGACGGTCACTGCTGAAAAAACAAAAGCCTTAAAATCAGTGAAATGGGTCAGTTTCGGTAATGTCCTTCCGAAGCTCTTCAGTCCAATCACAACCGTTTTAATGGCCAATCTGTTCATCCCGTCGGAATACGGCACTATTGGGATATCCAATGCGTTCATCGGATTTCTCACGCTCATTCAGGGACTCGGATTCTCGGACTATGTGATCCGCGAGAAGAATCTGACCGACGAAAAATTGAACACGGCATTCTGGTCAAATGTACTGTTTAGCGGCGTGCTCTATCTCATTCTTCTGCTGTTGTCGCCGGTGATCGCACATATCTATAAGAACCCGGAACTGGCAAAGATCCTTCCGGTGATCTCATTGAATTTGATCTTCAACGCATTCGGATTCACGGCGCTCACATTGCTGCGTAAGAATCTTGAATTCAAAAAACTGTTCATTCAGCAGTTTGCGCCGATGCTCATCACGCTTTGCATTACCGTTCCATTGGGATACTTAAAATTCGGCGTATGGGCGCTGGTCTTCGGTTCGCTGATACTGACATTTCTGACGAACCTCTATTTTGTGATCCAGTCGAAATGGAGACCGAAGCTGATCTTTAATAATGAGCAGCTATTCTCAATGCTTACCTTTGGACGATTTGTCCTCTTTGAAAAGTTCCAGGAATATCTGTACGCCAACATCGATGTGTTCCTGATCGGTTTCTTTTTGGATCTGAAGACGCTCGGGCTTTATACGCTGGCGAGGTCGTGGTCGTGGATCATCTTCGGTATGGTCACCAATCCGATGACGGAGATCCTGTATCCCGCTTTCCAGCAGTTCTCGGATGATGCAGAGAAGATGGGAAAACAGTTCCTTGAAGTGCTGCGCAGAATGCTTTTCGTCACTCTTCCGATCATGATACTGATCTGCGGATTCGGTGCGAAAGCGATCATGGTATTCTTTCCGGACCGGTGGGCAGAGGCGGGTATGGTACTCGCATTCCTGATCGTTGGAGACGGAATCACGAAGAATTTTTCTCTGCAGCGTGATCTGTTCAAACTGCTCGGGAGGCCCGATATCTATCCGAAGGCATTTCTGGTGAATTTCTTCTACACACTTGTCTGCTATCCGATCGCCGCAAAATTCGGACTGATCCCGTTCCTTGTAGTGCGCGTGGGAAATGACATCCTCTATACCGTCATCCAATACTTCCTTACCAAAAATACATTCGGATTATCCGGAGCGCAATTCTCATCGGTGGTCGGTGCTCCGTTACTGAGCGGATTCCTGACCGTGCTGGTCGTTGCGGGCGTGAACAGTCTGTTCTATTTTGAGATCGTTCACCTCTCCGTCATTACGCTCGGATCGTCGTTGCTCTTCAGCGGGTTGACATTCATGCTAATGTACTATATGCTTGATAAAGTGAGTCTGTTGAAATTCCGCGATGAAGGGAAAGTTGTCCTTGGCTTCAAATAATGAATGATTGAAAGTATTCTATACCACTATATTATAACAATACTCATATGATCAAGATCGAACACGAACAAAAGACCATTGCCATCATCATTCCCGCAAATTTCGAGAAGGACGGCATCCATTTCTTCACGCCGAACGAATATTCGCAGCAGCTGGCCTATATGAAACGGCCGACGGGATATGTCATTACTCCGCACACTCACAAGGAAGTTTCGCGGGAAGTATTCAACACGCTCGAGACACTCTTTATCCGCAAAGGGAAAGTAAAAGTGAACTTTTACAATGACCGACGCGAATTCATCCGGGAATATATCGTCACGACCGGGGATGTGATCCTGCTTGTGTCCGGCGGACACGGGTTCGAGATGCTGGAGGAGAGCGAGATCATCGAAGTGAAACAGGGACCGTTCATGGGTGACCAGGATAAGGTCCGATATTGATCGTGCTTCTCAGAGCAGTGTACGGGATCGGATTGATCGTGCGGCGGCAATGGTAGTATTGATACGATCCTACGGCAATCACGGCAATCGGTTGTTCCAGAATCTGCATCTTGAAGCATTCTGCCGGGAATACGGAATAGAATACTTCAACGCTGCATTTTTGGATATGGCGCGGATGTTCGCTCTGCCGTACAGATTGTATTCATCATTGTTCTTCAGAATGTTCTTTGTGATGCGAAGGCTTTTTCAACTGAACCGCAATCAGCGCTTTCCGTATATCCATTGTGCTGATAGTGACCGCTCTGAAGAATACCGGCGTCAGTTGATCAGCGGTAAAGAGAGACTCGTTTTTGCCGACGGATGGGGATTCCGTGCATATGATCTGGTGGAAAAGCATTCCGAATATCTCAGGGAAAAATATGC
>CAIVNT010000121.1 GCA_903907305.1 uncultured Ignavibacteriota bacterium | reverse complement strand
AGAACACGATGATATTCAAAAAGACGAGATAGAGAAAATTCTTTTAGATAGCGGATTTAAAAAAGATCAGTTTGAATTTTTTAAAGATGATGTTTTCAGCGGTACCTTTCGTGTTGTATCCCCACACAGTCATTTGTTGTTCAAGTCCCAGCGGATTCGTTTTCCATGGTGATTGAATAGTACCAATATCATTGCAGACACTCCAGATCACCTGATCGGCATCAGCGATTCCGGGTGTTTCTCCATCCAATATTCCATTGTTATTCTTATCCTCACCGGCATCAAGAATCCCGTTGCGGCGGCGGTCATCTCCAACCGGATAGGAATCGTCTTCACCCCAATCCATCACTCCGTTTCCCGCCCCGATTCTTACATTGCTCGCATCCAGATAGCCGATGTCATAATAAGGAGCACCTTTTTGCGTCGGCCATTCACGCCAGTCCTTTTTATATTGTTCACGGATCGTCTGAATCTCGCCTGCCGTGATACTAGTTTTCGAAAGAATTTCCATCGCATCTTGACTGAGGTCCGCCGTCGCATAATCTTTCCGTATCCTCCAAATGCGAACATTGGCATCGTTCGGATTTTCAATTGATCCCGTTCGATTCCCTATGATCGCCCCGGGTTGAAAACCTTTATTATAGCTAAATCCGTTCACCCTCGGACCCGTTGAAATACCGTCCGTGGCGACTGCACCGACCATTAGACCAGAAGCATAGATAACGAAAGAAGTTCCTCTCGGAAACGACAGACCGGAATTTCCAGTATTTGGATTCCGCTCCATCTCACCGTTATTCTCATACCACGCAGAGATCTTGTTGATATTGAGCATCGTAGCATTGGGAGTTCCTTGAGATTTCAATAAAATAGGGTTTCTTGATTTTTCTTTTGCTGCGGAGTTGAAGCCGACGCAAAGGATCATCAACACTAATAATTTAGTTTTCATATAGTTCCATTCTGTAATGGATTTTATTTAATAAGGATCATCTTCTTCGTCTGCACAACATTCCCCGCTGTAAGACGATAATAATAGACGCCGCTCGGGAATTGCTTCGCATTCCAAGAATACGAATGTGTCCCTGCTTCCATTTTTCCGTTCACGATCTGGTCCACTTCCCTGCCGAGTGCATCATAGACAGTGAGAGTAACAGTGACGGATTGCGGCAGCGAAAATTCGATCTTCGTCCCCGGATTGAATGGATTGGGATAGTTCTGAGAGAGTATAAATTCTTTCGGCAGACGAGAATCGTTCACTTTTACGTCTGTCGGATTCTGCGGGAATAAGTAGCGATAATATTCGGCAGATTGACGCATAAAGAATTTCATGACAGTAATACTTGCAAGACAATCTGAACCAAGACCGCCGGTTAATGCATAGACCACTTCCTGCGTGTCGCCGACAGACATTTGGAATGGACCGGAAGAAGTTAGGAATCTGCGATCACCAGGGTTTTCTATAACACAGGAAGGTCCTGTGGTCCCATCTAACCACCCGGTCTTCGCAACAGGATCACCGCTCGCGACGAATTTCGTTGGGTGGGTAGT
>CAIVNT010000120.1 GCA_903907305.1 uncultured Ignavibacteriota bacterium | reverse complement strand
TTTCGCAAAAATATGCCGTGACAAACGGAGCTTGGGATGGTGCGATCTGGGCAAACAGTGCTTCAGGTGCAGCCGGAGAAACGGTCCAGCCGAGCATTGCCGATGATGTGATCATCAAGAACGGTGTAGCAGTGACCGTCTCAACAACAACGGCACAATGCAAGAATCTTTCCTTCGTTGATTCCACAGCAAACATCACTTTGTCAACCGGAAGCGTTCTTAATGTTGCCGGAAATTTCACCCTTGCTTCTACGAATCATCGAGTGTTCGCGTCGTGGGCATCCGGTGCGAAACTTCGATTCAACGGGACCGGAACGCAGACGCTCAGCGGATGGGCAACCGGAACGACTGCAGCGGCTAGTACCAATCCCAGCACAGTGCTGATGGAAGTTGTCATCGATAAACCGTCGACGGATACGATACGCACTCCGGGTAACGATCTGAAACTGGCGATCGGAAAAAGTCTGGATATCGTCAGCGGAATCTTCATCCTTGGAACATCGGATGATATCAACGGAAGAGCAATGGATTTTACTGCATCAGCTCCGACCATCACTGTCGAGGCGAACGGAAAATTTCTGCTGCTTGCCGGTGCAACGCACATACGCGGAGGCACAACAGGAACTGGTCCGATCGGCAAGATCATCATCCGTGGAAGTGCCACAGTTGCGACCACAAGCACCAATCGATTGAACATCGGCAACATTGATGTCGAATCCGGCGGACTACTGACATTGAATACGGGATGGAGCTCAACCAATTTCTATCTGTTCAATCCCGGCATCATCACCGTGAAAGAAGGGGGAACGGTCAGTCATACGACAACCACGAATATCTGGGCGGTCGGCACGACCATGCTGCTGAACAAAGGAGGAATCTACCGTACAACCAGTTCCGCGACGATCTTCCCGCCGACATTCTCAAACAACGGTACTGTGCGTTATTCCCGTACATCCAGCGCACAGCCTATCGTGGATATGGATTACAGCAGACTTGAGATCAGTTTTGATTCCACCAAAGTGTGGACACTCAGTGCAAACCGAGTTATCGCCGATAGTCTGGAAATCAATAACAACAGTAATCTGAAGATCAATGCCGTTACCGCACAGACGCTTACAGTGAACGGAACTGTCCGTTTGACCAGCGGTGTGCTCGACAATACCGATCCTAATGTCACATTGATGCTCGCCGATAATGTGACGATCTCCCGTGCAACCGGAACGATGACGAAAGAGCCGTCGATAACTGCTTCGATCAATGTCCGCTACACCAGTTCTACCCAGACAATGACGACCGGACCGGAAATACCATCGGTCCAGTCAAAGTTGAAGAAATTGACCCTCTCTGCTCCGAAAGGATTGAACCTTGCCGCTGATGTTACGGTGAACGATTCCCTTATTATTGATGACGGATATCTGTTCCTTGGAGATAAGAACCTGACGCTCGGCGAGTCTGCAGGAGTGAAGGGAACATTTGCGGATTCCGCTATGGTCGTCCAATCTGGTACGGGAGTGCTACGATACATGATCTCCTCTCCAAAGACTTTAGTATTTCCGATCGGAGATACTACCATCCCTGCCAAATATGCGCCTGCTAAATTGAATATCACTTCCGGAACATTCTCAAACGCAACAGTCGATGTGAAAACCTTTTCGGATAAACATCCGGCTCTTAGTGCGGTCAGCACGAACATTCTCAACCGTTATTGGAAGGTGAATCAGTCCGGCATCACCAATCCTTCCGGATCGGTGGAATTCATGTTCAGTAATGCTGACGTAAACGGAGATAAATCAAAATTAACACTCGGTCAATATACCGACGGCGTGTGGAAAGTGCTGAATAACGTTGACACTGCATTGAATCTATTGAAAGGGACCGTAACAAATCTGTCAGAATTTTCTGCCGCTGAAAAAAGCATCATCACCGGTGTTGACGGACAGTCCGAAGAAATTCCTCACTATTATTCTCTGGAACAGAACTATCCAAATCCATTCAATCCTTCTACAACGATCCGATATCAATTGGCAAAGAATTCTCCGGTTACCATCACCGTCTACGACGTGATAGGGAGGGAAGTGGTACAGTTGGTCCGACAGGAAGAGTCCGAAGGATTCCATATCATTCAATTCAATGGAATATCTCTGTCGAGCGGTGTCTACTTCTATCGTCTGCAGGCGGGGGAATATCGTCAGATCAGAAAAATGTTAATACAAAAATAATGAAGTTTAGATTCTCCATACTGTGTTCATTCATCATATTAGCGTCTGGACCTGAGGCATACTGCGGCAATGCACAGGATCAGACTCTGCTGTTGAAATTCTATGAGAAAGATACGGTAACAGTGCTGATAACGGATTCCGGTCTTGGCGGAATCGCTGTCTGTGCAGATATCGAATTACGCTGCCGATCGGAACACCCATTCTCTACAGTGAAGATCGTTTTTTGTAATGCTCTTCCGGAATCCGATTATGGATACAATATGATGCGGACAACCGAGGAGAAAGTGAAGGTATTTTCGGACGCTCTATCAGGTATGACAACGAATTATTCTCCCGACATCATCCTCATTGCCTGCAATACTCTTTCCGTCCTTTATAATCAAACACAATATTCCCGAAACGCATCAATCCCTGTCATCAGCATCGTCAATATCGGAGTTGAATTAATGTCCCGCGCACTCATAGCGGATGCATCCTCTACAGTGATCATCTTCGGTACTGAGACGACGATCGAAGCGGACAGCCATCGATCAATGCTGATCAACAGCGGCGTAGCGAAAGAGCGGATCATCACACAGTCGTGTCCTGACCTTGCGGGTGAGATCCAGGCCGATGCGTCGAGTGATGCTGTGGCAACAATGATCGGATTCTACGGAGATGATGCAGTGAACAAACTTCCTCCATCACGCGGAACGTTATATGCTTCACTCTGCTGCACCCATTACGGATATGCGGGCGACCAGTTCCGCGCAGTACTCAACAGAAGCGGCAGAGCAAAGACAGTGCTCATCGATCCGACACGCTCTATGAGCGATGTGATCTTCCTGAAAGGATCGGCAATACGATACAGATCGACGATGACAACTGTTACTGTCGTTTCACGGGCGGATATCACACCGCAGGAGACACATTCTATCAGCACCCTGATCGAACGGCAGTCGCCGTCAACTGCGCGGGCACTCGTCTCATTCGAATTGAAGAAAGACCTGTTTGAGTTCACAAGAAAATGAATAACCAAAGACGATTTTATTTGAACTATTTGTATCTCATTGTTTCACTGATGAGCGTTGCGGCTCCGGCACGTTCGCAGACTGTAGTGATCGGTGATATAGTCCAATATATCAAGACCATTAAAGATGCGATGCCGGATATGGGAACGAACAAGTTCTTCATTCCCACCAACGCTCATCTTAATTATTTCGACACACTCTTCATCGATCTGAAAAAGAAGGAATTCGGCACCATCGAAACGCGAGCATCACAGTATGGATATCAGTTCATTAAATTTGTCAACACCGCTTCGGACGATACACTTTACATTCTAAAGGAAAATATCCCGGTCCTTCGCGGGTGGGGAACATTCATCTACGATCCTTCGTCGTTGAATGATCTTTCGATCGAAGTTCCGCATCCGTTGTGGGATACGAATTCCTGGGAACTGGCGATCCGTGCGTTTATCAAGACGCAAGCTCGCTGGTTTATCCTTGCAGGTACTCACCGGTACTGCAATAGCGATTCCTCATCCGATATGGCACACGTGACACAATCGGTGTTCCATACTTGCCACAAACGGTCCGCAACTTCACGCGCATTACAGATTCATGGATTCAGTAAGACCGGAAGCAATGCCGGCTATCCCGATCTTGTGATCAGCAACGGAACACTAAATCCTCCGAGCATTCTGTATACCGTTCAGGAGAAATATGTCGCGAAAGGGTTCACCGCCGGAGTATTCAGCAGCAGTACGTATTCAGCATTGAATAATCTCGGCGCAACCACAAATAAGCAGGGATTGTATTCGAACAGCAATGGCAGACTGTTCGTCCATATCGAGCATGATTACCCGCTTCGAAATACTCCGGCCAAACTGGCCCTAAGCGTTGAGGCGATCGATGAGGTCTTTGGTCTGCCGACAAGCGTTCAGAATGATGAACCACGGTTGCCGGCAGATTTCCATCTGTTTCAAAATTATCCGAATCCATTCAATCCTTCCACTACCATCAAATTCTATCTCCCTACGGGTGAGTGGACAACGGTTTCCGTTATCGATATCACCGGAAGAACCGTCAGCTATTTGATGAACGATTATCTTCAACGCGGCTTCCATTCCGTTCAGCTCTCGAGTGAACGTCTGGCAAGCGGTGTCTATTTCTGTACGATCAATACTTCTTCATTCACACGAACAATGAAAATGGTGGTTGTAAAATGAACACAAATTATTTTCAGATCCTGAGGAGCATCGCTGTTATAGCCGCTGCGATGCTATCGATGACCGGATGTAATATCTTCGATCATGACGGCGATAACGCTTCGTCTATCGTTCCTGCTAAAGGATATTTCTACATTGCGGAACGGAATTCCACATCCATCATCATGCTCAACTCCGAACTGAGAGAGTTGAAACGATGGAATTATTTTCTTGTGACTGGAGACAGCAGTCTTCAGGGGATAGCATCGGATGGAAAGACACTGTGGCTTTCTTCGGCAGGAAGTGTTGACAAGATCTTTCAGGTGGATGCATCATCCGATACGCTGCTTGTTATGAAATCCTTTGATGCTCCTCCGCTAAAACAGGGGACCGTCCGCGGCATCACGTGGGACGGAATAAATCTTTGGGCGGTGAACAGCGGTTCTTCGACCTATTTAACGCCGGCAAAACTTTATAAACTGGACATCAGCGGCAATATCATCGCCGAATATCAATTACCGTCACCGGACCCGCGCGGACTCACGTATGTCAGTCCAGCCCCGGATGTGTACGGCCGTGGACCGGATGCGGGTGTTTATTATTCCGATGTCACCACTGATAAGATCTATAAATTCCTACCTGCAACACCATATTTCGATACTGTCTTCTCTGCGCCGAAACCTCCCCTCGGCGCAAGTTACACATATCCCACAGGTTTGGCCTATGACCGGACTTTCTTTTGGATCGTGAACAGCAGCAATGTGGCAGATCATCTGTATCGTGTGTCCTACACCGGCCGTGAACAGATACGGTACGATCTGCCATATCCGTCCATGGGTGCGATCACATGGTCTTCCGTCGATCTTCGTGTCGCCGAAACCATTACCGTAACATCAGTGAATCCTGCATCAGGAATTCCGGGAACAGCATTTTCTGTGGATGTCTTCGGTACCGGATTCAAACCGGGTTATGGAGTTGCGATCGATTTCGGCACAGGAATTTCCGTCAGTGCTCCTCAATTTGTCAGCAGCGCACAGTTGAAGGTGAACGTGATCGTTGAACCGACTGCTGTTTTCGGAAAAAGGAATGTGAAGGTCACAAATCCGAACGGAGCATTTGCGGTGGGTGATACGCTGTTCGAAGTGACATCCACTCCGAAGATCCCGCATCTCTGGATCGCTGATCAGGCATCGGGACAATATGCGATCCATAATATCCGTGCGACCGATACGACGCTGGAAAAATCTTGGGCGACCACACCCATCCTTGCCACTAGCGGACCTCAGGGAATTGCGTTCGACGGAATAAATTTCTGGATGAACACCTCGGGAACGGATCGTAAAGTATATAAGATCGATACATCTGCCGCTACACTTACATCGCCAGCATCATTTTCCATTCCCGCCGTCGGTGGAACTGCCCGGGGGATCACATTCGATAACAGCGGTAATCTCTGGGTCTCGATCAGTCAGGTATCGGTCGGCGGAGGAAGGATATACAAGATCAATCCGTTATCCGGAGCGGTGCTTGACTCATTGACGACGCCGGGGCAGAATCCTCGCGGGATCGTGTTTGCGAACAATGTGCTCTATTGTAATGATACCGATCTGGATTCGGTATACAGTTTCAACGGAAGTATATGGAGTTCAAAGTTTCAGACTCCGACCTACGGAGGTGCGAGCAGATTTGCAACCGGCCTTACATGGGATGGAACAAATTTCTGGATCGCGAACAGCACTACCGCATCGGATTATGTCTTCAAAGTATCTCCGACTGGGACAGTTTTGCTGACATTCCGTCCCGCAGTCACAGGAGATCCGCAATTCACCGGTTTAGTATTCGTTGCAAAATAAGGATTGACCAATGAAGAATAGAGCCATAGTTCAGATCACAATAATGTCCGCACTGCTGTTCATTCAACTCTTGGATGCGCAGATCAATGTAGAAGGTGATTTCCGGATGCGGTGGTATTCCGACAGTTTCGGGTGGGCGCGTGACAACAGGGCGCAGGAAAATTATATGAGGTATCTCGGACGTCTTCGCGCAAAAGCAAAGGTGACGAACAATACTTCATTCAACACGGAACTCATCACACTCATCGACAATCCCGGTCAGCCGGTGCGCAACATCGCCGGAACAGGACCGATGCGGTTCGGCATCAGCCAGATCTATGCGGAAATGTCCGAACAAGATGTACTGCTGTTCGATCTGGCGCGTATCCGGGTAGGACGGCAGCAGTTTCCGATCGCGAACGGACTCTCATTCGGCGATTCATACTATTATACGGATAAGTTTGACGGAGGCAGGCTCGACCTTGCATTGTTTCCCGTAACGCTCTCATTGTTCGGAGCCATCACCGGACAGAATCTGAGTTCTTCCGGATTGTATCCCGATCCGGGAAGCGATCAGATCTATGTTGCGAAACTCGGCGGAACGTTCTTCGAACAGGATCTGACTGTATATGGAATTCAGCAGAAAATCCGCGGAGCGTACAATGATAACATCGTCTATGGAGCTGGTGCAGCGGGCGAGATTCTCTTTAAGGATATGGAATATTTTGCTGAAGGAGCGATGCAGAAATTCAATCAGCCGCCGGGACTTCCCGAAAAAGGAGGACTCGGTTATATGGGAGGGATTGGATACCGCTGGGGAATGGGACCGTTCCGATCCATTAAAGTTGAAACGCGGTACGCGGCTTATCAGGGTGACGATGCAAAAACGAAAAAGATCGAACAGTTCAGTCCGCCATACCCAAATTTTTTCTGGGGAAGCCGTGTAGGATATGTGAACGGAGATGTCGGCGGTGATTTCCCGCGCAATGGCCAGAATCTGGAAGGAAGCAAGATCTGGTTTACACGAGTTTATTTCATCCCGAAAATGCTTCCGAAATTCAGACTGCAGGTTCAGTATATCTCGGTAAACGAATATGTAGACAATGACAAGTATAATTCCATGGATGATGAAATATCCGTCCGGTTCTATTATACAGTGACGAATAATTCAGCATTCCAGTTGCGCTTCGCCCGTTCCATTCCGAACGGCGATGATAAAGACAAAGATGGCGGCGGAGTGATCACTTCGTCCGAAGACAGAGTTTCAGTGAACAGTTATATGGTGGAGTGGCAGATAGATTTTTAGTAAAAGGATTTCATTCACAATTAGATAAGGTGTTCTATGAAAATATTTCTACGGTTATTTTCGATCGGAGTTTTGATCTCACTAATGGGAAATGTTCTCTGGGGACAAACTACGATCTATTCCACGAATTTTGGAACTTCATCCGGTACGTTTCCCACCGGATGGTCTACATCTACCACTGGAACGGCAACATGGATTATCACTTCTACATCAGCTTCGAATATATACTCCGGAGCATCCGGATCGATGAACGCGACCGCTACGAATGGAAACTCTTTAACAGGAACGGCAACATTGACAGGGAATCCCGGGATCTCAACCGTTGGATATACCAACATCACGGTCCTGTACGGTGCACGAAGAACCAGCACCTTCACAAATTCCGTTTCGCTCGAATGGAGCACTGACGGTACAACGTGGAACGCTGTTACATTCACCGAAGTCGCGAATGACGGGAATTGGGCTTTGGCAAACGGCGGAACAAGGATCGCACTTCCCGCCGGTGCCGAAGGGGCTGCCAACCTTAGATTCCGAAGGGTCTATACTGTTACGACCGGATCAGGAACATATCGTATGGACGATTTCAGTGTTCAGGGTACAGCTGCGGCAGGACCGACAATAACGACGGTGACGTCAGGATTTAATGGTGCCTTCGGATATATTGGCGTCGGAACTACGTCAGGCACACAGAGCTTCACTGTTGGCGGCACATCGCTGACGAATGATGTCGTCATTACACCGCCTACAGGATTTGAAATCAGGAAAGATGCAAATGCATTCTCCAATTCGCCGATCACACTGACGCAATCTGGCGGCACGGTCTCAACAACGACCATTGATGTTCGATTCTCACCAGAAGCAAATCAATCGTACTCCGGAAATATCACCTGTACGAGCACAAGTGCTGCGACACAGAATGTCGCCGTTTCCGGTACCGGAGGGATCAAATCGACCGGATCAGGGAATTGGAGTTCAACATCCACGTGGGTCGGCGGTGTTGTTCCTGATTCAACGGACAATGTGTCGATCTCATCGGGGAATATCGTCACGGTGGACATCTCTACCGCACGGTGTAAATCGATCGAATTCGGGGATGCTGCCGCACAATTGAATATGAGTTCGGGTTCCGTTCTCGGTGTGTATGGAAATTTCACGCTGTTCTCCGATACTCATAATGCATTCTCTACATGGACTGCCGGCGCAAAAGTGAAATTCACAGGTTC
>CAIVNT010000119.1 GCA_903907305.1 uncultured Ignavibacteriota bacterium | reverse complement strand
TGAAAGTATATAACATCAGCAATCTTAATGCGCCGACAATGGCAGCAAAAATAAAAACCGGAGGATACGGCTATAATTCCGCCATCTCAGGGAAGTATTGCTATGTCGCGTCTGAGGCTACTGGAGTTCGCGCGATCAATATCACTAATCCTGCAGCACCGGTGGAGGATGGATATTATGACGGCGTTCCTCAGTCCCGCGGCGTTGCAGCGGACGGGAAATACGTGTATGTAGCAGAAAAAGGGGACGGTCTCACGGTCTATTCGAATGATCTTATGACCTCTGTCGGGAATGAAAGCGGAATAATCCCGGAATCGAATGTCCTGCACCAGAACTATCCAAATCCGTTCAATCCTTCCACCACCATCACATTTGAAGTAAAGCAGAATGCGAAAGTATCATTGGAAGTGTTCAATACCCTCGGACAGCGCGTTGCAGTATTGCTGAACGGACAGATCTCTGCCGGTTCGTACAGTGTTCCATTTAACGGGATGACGTTGTCATCGGGAATCTATCTCTATCGTCTGCAGACAAACGGAATGACATTCTCCAAAAAAATGTCCTTAGTGAAATAAAAAATTCCCAGCAGACGGAGTGAAGTAATTCATTCCGTCTGTTCTCAAAACATGTTTATGATAAGATAAGCAATAAGAATACCATTACAAATAATCCACTGTTCCTCCACCTCTTCTCTAAGGAGGTTTTATGAAACATTGTAAGATATTAATTCAAATACTGCTCTTGTGTTCACTGGTGAGTCTATCTCTGTTTGCACAGAATCCTCTCACGAACACGATTACAGCTGTTGGCGTGTTGGGCACGAGTGACTTTATCACCAATACGAATTATACGGCACCGACAATATCGACATTAGCTGAGCCGGCCGGAGTTGCAATCGATCCAACGACCGGAAAGATGTTCGTCGCGGACCGGGACAATCGGAGAGTACTGCGCTTCAGCAGTGCTGCAAAGATGATCAACGGTTCATCTGCAGAGGCGGTCTTCGGTCAGCCTGATTATGTAACACGGACGGCGAATACGGGCGGCATCTCCGCTTCGTCAATGAATAATCCGAATGCAGTGTTTGTTGATGCAGCCGGACGGCTTTGGGTTGCAGACAGGGACAATAATCGTGTCCTGAGATTTGATAATGCTTCGGCTAAAGCAAGCTCGTCCGCAGCCGATGGTGTATTAGGTCAGCTGACATTCACAACCAATACTCTTAATTGTACACCCGGAACGATGAGTGCACCGGCAGGTTTAATGGTGGATGGAGGCGGTCGTCTTTGGGTTGCCGACAGAGCGAATAACCGTATCACACGTTTTGACAATGCCGCTTCAAAATCCAACGGAGCAGCAGCTGACGGAGTGTTAGGACAGCCTGATCTCTTGACGGGAACAACAGGAACAACTGCTGTGACAATGAGTGCACCGTGGGGAGTGTATGCAGATAAAGGGGGACGCGTGTGGGTCGCGGATAGAGGGAACAGCCGTGTCTTACGATTTGACAGTGCTGCAACGAAAGCAAATGGTGCTTCTGCGAATGGAGTATTGGGACAAGCGACATTCACTACCTCAGTGTATGCAAAAACGCAGGCAGGACTCGGCGAACCCCGAGGAGTAGCTGTTGACGCATTGGGAAGATTGTTTGTTTCGGATGAAGGAAATACCAGGATCATGGTCTACAATGGAGCTGCATCGAAAGCCAATGGTGCGAACGCGGACAATGTGATCGGACAAATTGATTTTGTCACAGATGCCGCTCCAAATCCGCCGACTGCGACAAGTTTGAATTATCCTTTATCGTTATTCATCGATTATGCGACGAATAATGTTTGGGTGCCGGATCTTGGCAATCATCGCGTGCTGCGTTTCGATATCGGACCGCCGGTCGCTGTGGGAGTTTTGGGAGCACCGGATTTTGTAACGAACACAAATTATACTTCACCTTCAACTACAACACTTGCCGAACCGGCAAGCGTCGCGATCGATCCGACATCGGGAAAATTATTTGTTGCTGACCGGGATAACCGCAGAGTATTGCGTTTTGGTTCTGCAGCTAAGTTGACGAATGGTTCTGCAGCCGAAGCAGTTTTTGGTCAGGCGGATTTTGTGACCCGTACAGCGAACGCCGGCGGGATATCTGCATCATCAATGAATAATCCAAATGCCGTGTCAGTAGATGCCAATGGACGTTTATGGGTGGCCGACCGGGATAATCATCGTATCCTGCGGTTCGATAACGCATCAACAAAAGCAAGTTCAGCTGCGGCTGATGGAGTATTAGGACAGCCTGATTTTGTTACTAACACTACCGGTGCTGCCGGCGGAAAAATGAACGCACCGGCTTGTGTCTATGCCGATGCGAACGGTCGCGTGTGGGTCGCTGACAGAGCGAACAACCGTGTCTTGCGTTTCGACAATGCAGCGGCAAAAGCAAACGGCGGTGCACCGAACGGAGTCTTAGGACAATCCGATTATTCATCCACGACAAGCGGAACGACGGCTTCATCTATGAGCGCGCCGTGGGGAGTATTCTTTGATGTGAATGGACGATTATGGGTTGCCGATCGATCGAACAGTCGTGTCTTGCGTTTTGATAGTGCCGCTACAAAATCGAATGGAGCGGCAGCGAGCGGTGTCTTAGGACAAGCATTATTTACAACATCAGTATATACAAAATCACAAGCAGGTCTTGGCGAACCGAGAGGTGTTGCTGTGGATGCTTCTGGCAGATTGTATGTCGCTGACGAAGGCAACACGCGGGTAATGGTCTATGACAACGCTGCAGCGAAAGCAAACGGCGGGAACGCCGACAATGTCTATGGACAAATCGATTTTGCATCGGATAATTCTTCCAGTCCGCCAACGGCGAACAGTCTGAACTATGCATTATCGCTCTTCATCGATAATATGAACAGCACTGTATGGATCCCAGATGTCTATAACCATCGTGTGCTCCGGTTCAACGGACCGAAGATCACGCTTACCGCTCCGGCGGCTCCTCAGAGTCTTGCAGCGGCACGCAGTATTGCACAGGTGTCATTGTCATGGAGCAAGAATACGGAAGGAGATTTTGCCCGCTACAGAATTTACGGCGGAACATCGGCCAATCCGACGACGAAACTCGATTCGACCACCGGCGGGATATCTGATATCTCAAAGGTGATCATCGGATTGACAAACGAAACAAAGTATTATTTCCGCATCACCGCTGTCAGTATCTATGGAATGGAAAGCGGTTATAGCAACGAAGTGAGTGCAACACCTTCAACGATCGGTACAGCTGTCGGTGTATTAGGAGCGGCCGATCTCGTGACAAACACGAATTATACTTCTCCTACGACAACGACAATGGCGGAGCCTGCCAGTGTTGCGATCGATCCGACGAGCGGAAAATTATTTGTTGCTGACCGTGATAATCGAAGAGTGCTTCGCTTTACGTCCGCAGCGAAACTGATCAATGGATCAGCAGCCGAGGCTGTATTCGGTCAGGCTGATTTCGTTACACGTACAGCCAATGCGGGAGGGATCTCTGCTTCATCCATGAATAATCCTAATGCGGTCTCAGTTGATGCAAACGGACGATTGTGGGTAGCGGACAGAGATAATCATCGCATACTGCGGTTCGATAATGCATCGACAAAAGCAAGTTCATCTGCTGCAGATGGTGTCTTAGGACAGCCTGATTTCGTTACCAATACAACAGGTGCAACCGGCGGAAAAATGAATGCTCCGGCCTGTGTGTATGCTGATGTCAATGGACGAGTATGGGTTGCTGACAGAGCAAATAACCGTGTTCTTCGGTTTGATAATGCAGCATCGAAATCAAACGGCGGCGCACCGAACGGGGTCCTTGGACAGGCTGATTATTCTTCAACGACCAGCGGAACAACCGCTTCATCGATGAGTGCTCCGTGGGGAGTGTTCTTTGATGTGAACGGACGGCTGTGGGTTGCAGACAGATCAAATAGCCGTGTATTGCGATTTGATAACGCAGCGACGAAATCAAACGGTTCTGATGCTAACGGTGTGTTAGGTCAAGCAACATTCACGACTTCTGTCTATGGAAAAACACAATCCGCCCTTGGCGAACCGCGCGGTGTCGCGGTCGATGCATCGGGAAGACTGTATGTTGCGGATGAAGGGAATACTCGTGTGATGGTCTATGACAACGCTGCAGCAAAATCAAACGGGGGCAATGCCGATAATGTGTACGGTCAGAGCGATTTCGTTTCGGATAATTCTCCGAATCCTCCTTCCGCTACCAGCTTGAGTTATCCGCTGTCGGTGTTTCTGGATAATGCGAGCAGCACGGTATGGATTCCCGATGTGTATAATCATCGCGTATTGCGATTCAATGGTCCTACAATGAATCTTACTGCACCGGCAGCTCCGCAGAATCTTACGGCACTTCGCGGTACGGGTCAGGTAACATTGAAGTGGAATAAAAATACCGAAGGTGATTTCGTCCGTTACAGGATCTACGGCGGCACATCGGCAGCTCCGGTAACAAAGATTGACTCGACCACCGGCGGTATTGCTGATACAGCCAAAGTGATCACCGGATTGACGAATGAAACGAAGTACTATTTCCGTATCACCGCGGTGAATGTTTACGGACAGGCCAGTGCGTACAGCGTTGAAGTGAGTGCAACACCGTCAACGACCGGTGTCGGGAATGAAGATAATTCGATTCCGACGGTTTATTCACTCTCACAGAACTTCCCGAACCCGTTCAATCCGTCAACAACGATCCAATTCGGATTGCCCGAGGCCAGCAATGTATCATTGAAGATCTATGATATGCTCGGCAGGGAAGTGACGACACTATACAATAGTGAGCTGTCAGCGGGATATCATACGTATCAATGGAATGCATCCGGCTTGTCGAGCGGTGTGTATGTTTACCGTATCAATGCTACATCGATGAAGCAGAATGAACAAAAGACCTTCACCCAGGTGAAGAAGCTCATGCTGCAGAAATAAGATTCACGCTTTGAATGCCCTTGAAAGGTCTGTCCGGACGGGGAGAATATCTCCGCTGCCGTGAGGGCCTTTCAGGGGCATAATTTATATATTTCACTACGGTCTGATAGTATGACCGGTGTATGCGTTACTTCCCCAATGTATCATGAGAAAATTAACGATTTCTGATAGAATGTGCAGTTGGCTTCCGCATCAATTACTCTTGTTGGTCGTCTGCACAATTATTTTCCCATTGAAGTCCTTTTCTCAGCAACATTCTCTTTCAGCATCCGCAGCTCCTACCGCGAGTAGTTTCACCTATCCTCAATCATTATATATTGACTCGAAGGCGGGCCAGATCTGGGTGACCGATTTCAGCAATAATCGGGTGATGAGATTCGATGTTTCGTCCCTGACATCTGTCGAAAACGAAAGGACTTCAGCAATTCCATCAGAATATCTATTGATGCAGAATTATCCCAATCCATTCAATCCAACGACAACCATCACATTCTCTTCGGCGAAGACCGCTCAGGTGCAGCTCATTGTGAACGACCTTCTCGGAAGACAAGTGGCAACGGTATTCAGCGGTATTGCATCGGCGCAGAGAATATATACTGTAGCATTTGATGCCCGAAATCTTGCGAGCGGCATCTATCTATATTCTTTACATTCACCGGATGGAAGCATTGTCAAAAAAATGACCGTAATAAAATAATATTTATAGTGAGAAGGGTTAGTAATTGACATGATGGTATTTCGTCACATCGTTCTTTTTTTTGTCATGTGTTCTTTGACCGGTTCCGCGCAGTCACCATTATTCAATAATATGCCTGCCGGCGGTGTTCTTGGACAATCAAATTTTTTATCCAACCTGTCTGGTGCAGGCGCCGCCTCGCTGAATTCTCCCGCTGGGGTTGCGGTCGATCCGATGACGGGAAAACTATTCGTCGTGGACAGGTATAATAACCGAATCCTTCGCTGGAGTTCATCCGCCAAGATGACGAACGGTTCTTCGGCAGAAGCTGTCCTTGGGCAGCCGGATTTTTCCACTGTCAGCGCAGGATTATCCGCAGCCAAATTGAATGATCCATTGCGTGTGTGTGTGGACAGTGCGGGACATCTTTGGGTGAGTGATTATCTTAACAATAGAGTTCTGCGCTTCGACAACGCATCAAGCAAATCAAGCGGTGCTGCTGCCGATGCTGTACTTGGTCAGCCTGATTTTAACACGAATTCCGGTGCTACCACTTCTTCAAAGATGAAAGGTCCGGTTGGTATTTTTATCGATAAAAATGGAAAATTGTGGGTGACCGACCGGCTGAATCATCGTGTGCTCCGTTATGATAACGCGGCTTTGTTGACCAACGGAGCAAGCGCCAATGGTGTTCTCGGCCAGCCGGATTTTACCACAGGCACACTCGGACTCTCAGCCATAAAGATGAACCGTCCCATGGGTGTGTATGCTGATGCGCACGAACATCTATGGGTCTGTGAAGATGATAACAATAGAGTCATACGGTTTGATTCAGTGTCGACCAAAGGTAACGGAGCCGCAGCGGATGGAGTGCTTGGTCAGCCGGACTTGAATACCGGGACTAAGAATTATTCCCGTAACGGTGTTGGAAATCTTCGCGGTGTCTATGGTGATGATGCCGGTCGGATCTATATTGTGGACGAATCGAACCATAGGGTGCTTGTATTCAATCACGCCTCTGAACGTCCGAACGGAGCATTTGCGGACGTGATCCTCGGTCAACCCGATTTTGGGAGTGACCCGATCATCCAACAGGAGATCTTGGATCCCTCTACATTGAACTATCTTTTCTTCATGCCGCGCGATACATCCGCTGTGGTGAATGGAAAATATCCGTTGATCATTTCGCTGCACGGAATTGGTGACGGAGGGACCGAATTATGGCGTGTGAAGAATGAAGGTCTCCCAAAAATTCTTGATGGAAAGAATACATTCCCATTCATCGTTGTCTCACCGCAATGTCCGTCCACAACAGAATGGTATTACAACGATGGTGTCCAGGCGAAAGTGAACAAATTGATCGACAGCGTCATTGCCCGGTATCCTGTTGATGTCAATAGGATCTATCTTACGGGGTTGAGTATGGGAGGTATTGGAACACTCGACCTTGCCATTCGGTATCCCAACAGATTTGCAGCGCTGCTGCCGTGCGCATTCCGTATTGAGGATGGATGGGACCTGTGCGCCATAAAAAATATCCCAATGTGGGCTTTCCATGGGGAAAAAGACGATATTATTCCGTTTTCCAAGGCGCAGACCGTCATCAACATTCTGACCGTATGCGGCGGTACCCCGACATTCACTTCGTATCCTGATCTGTATCATGATTCATGGACACGAACATATAATAATCCCGCGGTATTCGATTGGCTTCTCACGAAGAAAAAACAATGAGTAAACAACTCCGGGAAAAAAGATCCCATCGGCAGAATTTCTTTACTCGACAGATTCTTCTGACGGTAATCATTTGCGTTTTCGGAATGGCGCAAGTGAATACCGAAGCGATTGCAAATTTCTATACAACACTTTCCACAAAATCATTTCAATCCGTTAATGGATTTCACTCATTCGTCAGCGGAACATACTCGCCATATCAATCTCACCGGAGCGGTGAATCTCGGGATTCCGCCTTTGTTGTCCGGACTGCCGGCGGCGACGCCGAGATCTCATGGAGAACGGATCCTGTTCCTCAAAAAATAACTTCTGATTCTATTACATTCATCTGGGCTTGCGGATTCGGGAATAATCTTGGACACGAATGGTTCGATCTGTCCATCAATGATTCTATCCGAATTCCTTTTTGTACTGTTGATGACGGATATTGGTCCGTTACTGCGAAGAATGGCATGCGCCTATCTTTCACAGCAGTATCACAAAATACGTATGGTGCAAATTTGGGTTATATGACCCTGACGGTGAGTCGGTCATTGATCAAGAGCGCCCAGCCATTCATCATAACTATTAAAGGCCGGCTGATCGATCGGGAGATCTGGTATCGGGTATTCCCGTACGCCGATCTTTTTGAGCATGCCCGCAAAAAAGAATCGAAGTCCGTCTATTCATCGTTTTCATTCATTCACATGGGAGATGCAGTATACACTGGTTATGTTCCCAAGAGTCACTCCGGAAGAAAAATTGAGTTCTTCACCAATAATGTTTTGACTACCGAAAGTCCTCTTCGTCCGGCTGGAATTCTGAACTATGGGAAGGTCACGATCCCGCGCTCAGAGCAGCCATCGAATGCCCGTGTTACGCTGATAAAACTTAGCGGAAGAATTGTGGATTCCATCGACTGGAAACGGATCAATGATGAACGGGTCCTTGCTTTCATGAATGAAGAATTGGTTTGTGACCGGTACGTATTCCGTCCCGGAGAATTCCCCAAAGTGCATTGGAAGAATGAGATCATGGTGGAGAATCAATTGGGAAAATTCTCGCTGAACGTCGCATTCTATAATAAGGACTATCAACAAGTGTCCGGTGCTAATTCTGTCGGCCGATACGGCGCTGTGATCGAATGTTCTACAGCATCAGAATTTATAGTGAAACGATATATTACGCTCTTTTGTTCGGATGCTGTGTTCGATGATTACAGCCAGAATCTTCCGATACGTTTGAATCGATTAACGCAATATGGTATCAACGATATTCAATGGGAAGCGTACGAAAAAAATTCAGAGAAATATTCGTTCGGTGATATGAAGATGTACCCGAAGAATTCTTCCGATGCTGCAGTGTTTCTTGCCGGAATGCACGATCTCCCGGCAGAGCGAACAACAGCAGTAACTCCGCGGGTTCTCGATCGGCAATGGTGGATCACATTAAAAGGGAAACTCGACGGGAGCAATTCACGACTCGTAGAATTAAAACAGGACCCCAAACAAAATAACATTGTATCACCTCTTGTGATCGACTCTTCGACATCCAAGATAATGGCGAAGACTGAAGAAGCTGAGAAACTAAGGGAAATTTGCCGTTCATGGGCGGAAAAGGGAGGAGTTCCCCATGTGACGTTGGTCGTCCATAAAGGAAAGATCATTTTTTACGAAGCCTTCGGCAACGACGAAGCCGGAAGACCGATCGACAAGCGGTCCCAACAATGGATGGCATCGATCACAAAACTTCTGAGCGGCACATTGATGATGAAATTCGTGGATCAGGGATTGATCGATCTGGACGCCCCCGTTAGCCGCTATCTGCCGGAATTGAACGGTCCGATGAATGACCGATTGACTGTCCGCCATTTGTTCACCCACTTGAGCGGTCTCCAAAGCGCCGGCGAATGGGCATCGGACTGGAATGTATCACTTGAGAATCAGGTCGCGCAAATGCTTCCGACCGTTGAAGTGGGGACAACATTTTCCTACAATAGAGTCGGATACGCGTTGGCAGGGAAGATCATGGAGCGATTGACCGGGCGCGCGGTGCCTTATCTCTTCGCGGAGCAGCTGTTCGAACCCTTGGGAATGACAAGTGCATTTGCAGATAATACATACGGCGGACTGTATTGCTCTGCGGAAGATCTTGCCAAATTTGCTCAAATGCTGCTGAATCGCGGCGCCTACAACGGTCGCCGTTTCTTCTCCGAACAATCATTCGGTGCTATGCTGCCCAAAAAATTACCGATCGGTGACCGACGGTGGGGGATAGGAACTTCGCCGATGGATGAGAATGGTTTAAGCGATGCAGCATTCGGCCACGGCGCTGCATCCGGTTCGGTCCTTCGGATCGATCCGAAGAACGATCTGATCATTATCTCGGCACGGAGTTCGGTCGGCCGGTTCCATGATGATTTTGAACGAAAACTCATTCGTCAATGCGTTTCGTTGATTCAATAAGAATGAAATATTTGTGAATCAGAAAAAAAGATCTGCCAATAAAATATATTCGAAGAATGAGCTCGGACAAATCCAGCTTTTGTCTCCGGTGATCATTCTTGTCACTGTCTTTTCGCTTGTCCCGCTTCTTCGGGGCATCTATCTCGGTTTCACGGATTACCGTCTCGGTGACGCGATCACATTCAACGGCATCGACAATTACATTCAGTTGTTCCAGGATGATTTCTTTTGGAATTCGTTCAGGATCGGAATGGTGTGGACATTCATCGTCACAGCATTGCAGGTCGGACTCGGTCTGGGACTCGCTTTGCTTCTCAATACCAAGGTCCGTTTTGTCTCATTTTATACGATCCTGATCCTGATCCCATGGGCGACGCCGCCGATCATCCGCGGAATTCTGTGGAGACAGATGTATGAACCCAACACCGGCGCGTTGAATGTTCTGCTGACGAATGCGGGGATCATCTCCGCACCGGTCAATTGGCTTTCGAATTTTGAATATGTGATCCCTGCGGTGATCGTTGCCGGAGTGTGGGGAGAGATCTCGAAAGCGGCGATCTTCCTGCTGGCTGGATTGCAGACGATCTCAGCTGATCTGTATGAGGCAAGCACAATCGACGGTGCCGGAATGTGGGATCAATTCAGAAATATCACGCTTCCTGTCTTGCGTCCGGTTCTCGCGGCGATCATCTCACTGACGTTCATGTGGAACTTCAATACATTCGGAATCGTGTGGGTGTTGACGCAGGGAGGACCGGGCGGAATGACAAGACTGCCGATGCTTGCTGCGTATGAGGAAGGATTCAAATACGGATATATAGGATATGCCGCTGCGATCGGAAATGTCATGGTGATCATCCTTTCATTGATGCTGTTCATGTATCTTCGTGTGCAGCTGCGCGAAAGGAATGAAGCATGAAAACGATGAAGGCATCATCCCAATTGTGGATCCACGGACTGATCATTCTGTATCTGCTCTTTCTGATCTTCCCGCTTGTGTGGGTCTTCGCCAGTTCATTGAAATCGACGCAGGAGTTGTATTCGGGACTTCCGACGTTGCTGCCCCAGCATATCACGTTCGAACATTACCGTTCCGTCATCAACGGACAGCAGATATTCCGCAGCATGTGGAACAGTCTGATCGTCGGAGTCGTCTCAACGCTGCTTGTTGTGAGCATCGCTGTTCCATCGGCCTATGCGATGGTGAGATATCGATCGCCCATCAACAATGTGATCTTAGGATGGATACTCCTTTCGCAGATATTTCCGGTGATCCTCGTGATGATACCGCTCTACGTACTGCTTCGCTATGCAGGATTGACCGATTCATTGAACGGATTGACACTGATCTACATTGTCTGGTCTCTGCCGTTCGTCCTGTGGATGATGCACGGATATGTGAAGAGTATCCCTCTGGAACTGGAAGAGGCTGCTGTGATGGACGGTGCCAGTAGAAGTCAGGTGATCATCAAAGTTCTTTTCCCATTGTTGCTTCCCGCTATCGGTGCATCGGCACTCTTTGCGTTTATTTCAGCGTGGAACGAGTTCTTCTTCGCGTTGGTGTTGATGAAAAGCCCTGCGCTTGCCACGCTCCAGGTTGAATTAGCCAGGTATACTGGAATGGAAGGACAATCGCGAACCGGTCCGCTCGCAGCCGCGAGCGTAATCGCAACGATCCCGTCCATGCTTGTATTCATTATGATGAGGAAATGGTTCACCACCGGTTTGGTCTCGGGAGCACTCAAGGGGTAATGAAACGGTCCATTATCATATCATTTATCCTCTGTGTAGCGGCGTCTGCTCTCGTGTGGAGGTCCTTTCACAAGGAGTCACCAACGAAGCATTCACTCCGTTTCGTCAGCCTCGCCTGGCAGGAGAGCGCGATCGCAACGAACCGTTCCATTGTCGATGAATGGAATAGACTGCATCCGGATATGCCTGTCGAATATATTCAAGGAACGTGGGACTCGGCGCATGATTATCTGGTAACAGCATTTGAGACCGGGGATGTGCCTGATATTTTCCATTATGAATCCGGCATCATTGTGGATTATGCAATGCGAGGGTATTTGACGGATCTTTCTCCGTATATTTCAGCGGAGATGAAGCGTGATGTGCTGGATGTTGCATGGGCTACCGTGACGCGGCCGAACGGTGAGGTGAGCGGGATACCGTTCCTGATCGAATCGCTTGTTGTGCTCTATAACAAAGAATTGTTCGAAAAAGCAGGCGTCCTTCCTCCGACGGCAGAGCATCCATGGACGTGGGACGATCT
>CAIVNT010000118.1 GCA_903907305.1 uncultured Ignavibacteriota bacterium | reverse complement strand
TTTTTATGTTTTTTGTCGTTTCAATACGCCATACGTTACGTGCGGATGGTGTCCTAAAAAAATATCAACCCCGTGATCAGCAGCCCATTCCGCAAAATCTGCTACTTTTTTAATCGGCTGGTCAACGTATTCCACACCGCCATGGTAACTAAGTACGATAATATCGACCGAATCACGCACCTGACGTATTTGCTTCAACAATTCCACGGTATCCGGCGTTGCAACATAATTTCTCCATCCTCCGAATGTCATGTTCACGAACGATGATATAGCAAAGATAGCAAATTTTATGTTGTTTTTCTCGTAAATCAGCGGCCGGAAGAGAGTTTCTTTATTCTTAGACGTTCCAACGAAGGAAATGTTCGCTTGGTGCAGACGATCCACCGTTTCAAAAAGTGCATCAACACCATAGTCGAGAGCATGATTATTGGCTGTAGATACGATATCAATTCCGGACGCAGCCAATGTTGTGACCGCTTCCGGCGGAGCGGTAAATATAAGATTGAATTTAGGATGACCTGTTTCCCCCTTTTGATCAGAAACCTGACATTCCAGATTGGCGAAAACAATGTCTACAGAATCGTGACTGACACGATATCGTTCAAATGGATAATGTGCATCAATTTTCAGGATCTTTTGACCAACAGTTCTCCCCAAATTCACATCGCCGAATGCTAAAAACCTCACTGTGTATGTAGTGTCATGGGCCAAAACAGTCTGCGTCCGTTCAGTTTCATGCTTTACGGAAAGCAAAATGATCTCGGAAATGATCAGAAATGTAACTGCAATGACCGAGAAGACCGCCTTTTTCATACTTTTCATGAGGGCAATGGTCCGGTGGTCAACTGCGAATGGTAAAAAATAAATAGATAATGATTCCTGACGCTACAGTAACAATAGCGGGTTCCACTACGGAATCGAAAAAGGATAGCTGAGGTCTTGTAAAGCGTGTGATCGGGAAAGCAGATGCCGTCAATTGTTCGATCATGGAGAAGGCGATCGTATCTTTGTGTGTGATTGAATATCGATGAGAAAAAGATATTTTTCCGTCACAATTGGATGTACCGGAACCGATCAATGTTAGGGATGATGTTCGCTCACATTTTCTTTCACCGAAGATCGATTGCGTAAATACGTCACCGTATAAAACAGACGACTCTTGAACATTCAGTTCAAGAGTCGTTGTTGTTGAATCTTTGCCGATGTAAATCGGAATATTCCGACTCACCAATCCTTGCACAATGTACGGTTGAAAGAATGATGTCGCCGTATCCTTTCCAACGGAAAGGGTGATCGATGCAATTTCTTTCACATCAACTGATATCTTCGACATCACAGAATCACAGAGTTGGATCAATATCTCCCTGTCTGACCGCACAGGATCGGAAGCAGAACATATTGAACTGAAAACAAACAGCAGCAATATGTTCCGCCGTAGTGAAGTCATTATGCGTAAATACCGCGGATCTTCAATGTCTTTGCAACTTTGTCGATAGCAACAATATATGCACCGATACGGAGGGGCACTTTGTGCTTCGCTGCAGTTTCGTAAACATTGTCGAATGATGTTTTCATCATCCGTTCCAACCGACGGTTGACTCGGTCCAATGACCAGAAGTAACCGACGCGGTTCTGCACCCATTCAAAATACGATACCGTAACACCGCCGGCGTTTGCCAGGATGTCCGGAATGACGATGATACCGCGGTCATTCAGGATAGGATCTGCATTAGCCGTTGTCGGACCATTAGCGCCTTCAGTGATGAGTTTCGCTTTGATCTTTCCTGCGTTATGCGGGGTGATCTGATCTTCCTTTGCGGCCGGGATCAAGACATCACACTCTAGTTCAAGCAGTTCTGCCTGCGTGATCTTTTCAGCACCGTCAAATCCGCCGAGTGTTTTGTTCTTGGCGACATGTTCCAGTGCTTTTTCAATGTCGATTCCGCGTTTGTTGAAATATCCGCCTGTCACATCCGAGATACCGGTAACTTTGCAGCCCTGCATCCTCATCAATTGTGCAGAGATGGAACCAACGTTCCCGAATCCTTGCACAACAACGGTCGTGTCTTTCGGCTTCATTCCGAGTTTCTCCATTGCACCGAGCGTTACGATCATTACACCTCGGCCGGTTGCTTCGCGTCGTCCGATAGAACCGCCGAGGAGCAGCGGTTTGCCGGTAACAACACCGCTGACCGTTTTGCGCATATGCATGGAGTATGTGTCCATCATCCATGC
>CAIVNT010000117.1 GCA_903907305.1 uncultured Ignavibacteriota bacterium | reverse complement strand
TATCGAACATCTGTTCAATTCACGCCGTGATTCCGCAAACATTTCTACCGACTTCAATCTGTTTGGTCAGGTCGATCCGCTTCTTCCGAATATCGTTGTGACACGTTCGAAAAAGATCATGCAGGCAGTTGCCGGTGATACGGTCGCAACGAACGGTCAGGCATCCATCATGCCGGGCGATTCTGTTACGATCTATGTCGTCATACAGAACACCGGTGACGGTCAGGCAAAGAACGTTGTCATCTCCGATGACATCGCAAACAATGCCAACATGACCAACGTTTCGAATTCCGCAGCCATCTGGGATCTGATCACCGGAACCGAAGCAGGTAACTCGGATGTCGTAACAATTCCCAATAGCCCGTCCTTTGCTGGAACGCTATACGGAAACATCAAAAAGTTGGCAGGTAACTATGTAACAACAATAGCGACGATGAATGCCGGAGACAAACGGCAGGTCAAATACACGCTGAAGGTCAACTAGTTCTTTTGGATCCGGTTGGAGTGATCTGACCGGGTCCGCAAACAACGTGAAACTCCGTCAATTTACATATAGCCTCGTTACACTGCTCGTCGTCGCAAACATTTCGTTTGGACAGCGCCTGAAGATCTCTGCGCCTGTTCAGAATGAAGTGAGCATGATGACACGCCAGGCAGTGATCATCAGCGGCAAGCCGGGATCGCAAGTGGTCCTCTATATGAACGGCGCAGCCATTGATACCGGCTCTGTGCGTCCGGACGGCGTTTTCGACTTCCTGAATATCCCGGTGCAACAGGGTCCGGTCGTATTCAAAGTTGTCACAGACGATCTCTTCCCCCAGATTGATTCTGTCTTGATCCACATCGCCGGCGAACCGAGCTGCATCGAGATCAAGTCCGAACAAAAAGAATTCGTCGCGGACGGAAAATCCAAAGTGAATTTTGAAGCGATCGTAAAAGATAAATACGGCATTGCGATCCCCGGATTGTATTTCATCTCTCTGAAGAGTGATACCGGTTCTATCGTTGCAGAGGATGTCGATCCGAACCAGGCCGGTATACAGGCAAAGATCGAGAACGGGAAAGTGAAATTTGCCGTAACCTCTCCTTCAGCCGCCGTGGTCAGCACGATCCAGGCGAACTGGGGTTCTGTCATATCGGCGCGCGAGATCGAGTTCAATACACCGATCGTTCCGTTGATGATCGTCGGATCTGCAGATGCAAGTGGAACAATGCTTTCAACAAACGGCACAATGACCGGTGTGATGAACAAAGAGAAGATCGATGCAGGATTCCATTCCGAAGGTCGTCTCGCATTCTACGGACGTGGAACGATCCTGGATAAATATCTGCTTACCGCATCCTATGATAACGAACGGCGTCAGCGCGACCGCCTCTTCCGCGATCTCGATCCGGATGTGCTCTATTCTATCTATGGTGACAACAGCAGAGTGGATTATACGGCGCAGACGAGCAATCCATTCTTCGTGAAACTGGAGTTGAACCGTTCGTATATGATGTTCGGTGATTTCAATACGTCCTTCAGCCAGAATGAATTATCACGCTATGACAGAACATTCACCGGCGTAAAAGGACATTATGAATCACGCACAGGCAAAGCGGATGCATTTGCAACGATGACCGACCGTAAAGTTGTTCAGGATGAGATCCGCGGACAAGGTATTTCGGGATATTACTTCCTCGGTTCGTCCAACGTCGTTCCCGGTTCGGAAAAGATCCGCATTGAAACACGCGATAGCCGTCATAACGAAGTGGTCCTGAGCCGTGCGGAAAAATCCCGCTTCGGTGATTATGAGATCGATTATGTGCAGGGGACATTGTTCTTCAAACAGCCTGTGCAGAGCATCGATCAGGCAGGCAATCCTGTCTATATTATAGTATCGTATGAATCACAATCCGGTTTCCCGACGAACTATGTGACCGGTCTTCAGGGCGAACAGGAGATCATGCAGGGATTGAAAGTCGGTGTAACTGCTGTCACTGAAGAACGTGCACCGACCAATTACACGCTGCTTGGATTCAACTCTTCGTACAATTATGAAGACAAAGTGAACACCTCTGTTGAAGTAGCGCGCGGTTCCGACGTGTCCAATAGCGGCGCAGCATGGAAAGTGGAACTCGGAGCATCACCAATCAGCCGTATGAATCTGAAATCATATTTCCGGAAAGTAGAATCGGGCTTCGTTAATCAGACAGCCGGTGCCGGCGGTTCCTCAGAGATCGGATCCACAAAATACGGCGTCGGTGGATCGTATGACGGATTGTTTGAAACGAAATTGGTGACCGATTATTACCGCCAGGAACAGTTCGGCGGAAACACAAAAGTATTCATCAACTCCATCAATGGCGGAATTGAACGTAAAGTCTCCAGCTTTGCAAACATAGTCCTGCGCGCAGAGAATCTGCAGTATGAAAACCGCAGAATCGATACTGTGCTGACAGAAACAAAGAATTCAACATTGCTGAGTGCGAAAACAACCATTCGTGCGACGGACAAGATCAATCTTACCGGTGAATATGAACAGAGCTTCAGCGATTCAAAAAAAGAACAGGTGAAACCGTCCAACGCTGCGATCGGAATGGAATACCGGATACTGAACAATGTTTCATTATCGGTTCAGCAGCGTTTCTACATCGGAAGCGGCAACACTACAATGTTCGGTCTTGCGTCGGATGTCGGTTACGGAACATCCGTCACAGGTCGCTATGAAATCGGCAGCGGAATCAACGGTCAGCGCAACCAGGCAAGCATCGGATTAAAGAACACCACGAAGATCACGGATGACGTGACCGGTAATATAGCATTTGAGCGGACCCGCGCACTTGACCGCAATGTGGCAGAAGCAAAGACGAGCGATAACGACGCTCTTTCACTCGGGTTCGAATATCTGCCGAAAGCAGCATATAAAGCTTCCATCAAAGGTGAGTTTGCGAAGAGTCCCCAGGCGATCCGCCGCAGCGTAACATTCGGCGGTGATATGCGCGTTGCAACGGACTTCACCCTGATCGACAAGATGACCTATTTTGAAGAGGACCGTTTTGCTTCACAGACTGCAAACTCCACATTCGCGGACGGCGCACTTTCCGGCAGCCAGATCGGCAGCGCACTCGGCGGCGGATTACTGAAGAAATTCGACAATGCGATCGGTATCGCTTATCGTCCGGTGGATTTTGATTGGCTGAACGCGATCGGTAAGTTTGAAAAGAAGATGGAATTCAACGGCGTTGTTTCGCCGAAGACATCGTACGATGTGAACATCATTTCACTGCACACATTCGTTGAACCGATCGCTGGGCTAGAGATCGGAACAAAATACGCCTTGAAATTCGCACGCGAAGAAGCGTTCGGCTTGAAAGCGGCAACATTCACGGACTTCTACCTTATCCGTGCTGAATACGATCTGAATTGGAAAAATTTCGATGTTGCAGCAGAATATCGTATTTTGAACTCACGTATCGTGGATCAGGCCAATTCGTCATCCATAAAACGCGGATACAGTACTGAAGTCGGAAATGTCGCGTTCGAGAACATCCGCCTTGCAGCGGGATATAATTTTGTCGGAACAGCGGACCGTGATCTCGTCGGAAAAGATTATCAATCAGCCGGACCGTTCATCTCTGTCCGTGCGAAATTCACAGAAAAAATCTTAAATTTATTCAATAAATAATCAGTCAATTTCCTGTAGCATGATCAACAGCCACTCTATAATAGAAGCAATGAAAGCGAACACGCGAAAGCTTGTGTGGTTCCTGCTTTGCGTCTCGGCCGGCATGACACAGTCCGTGTCTGCTCAAAGTTTAGCCAACTATAAGGCTCCCAACGGTAATCTTGTCCGGACGACCGGCATCACCTACAACTCCATTGAATTCACCGGTAACGCGGTCCCTTCGTGGCGGTTTACAGGAACAGGTGCAGAAGATGATGATAGAAGTTATCCCGTCCCGATTGGATTCGATTTCTGGTATCTCGGTACGCGATATACAACATTTTCAGTTTCAACAAACGGATTCATTGACTTTTCGTCAGCAGCAAATAACGGAGGACCGTCAACAAATCAATACGGTTCCACCGATAATGATCTGAGTCAACCGTCCACGGCAACAACACGGACGATGCCGTTAACGATCGCTCCGTTCTATTATGATCAAACTACTGATACAACCGGCGGAGGATTAGATGCACTCGGAAACGGGATACGGTACCTCGCCTCCGGGACTATAGGCAGCCGCGTTCTGACAGTTGAATGGATTCGCAGTCAGCCGTGGTACAGCGGTGCGAGCGGCCATCCCTCATTCAATTATCAGGTGAAATTATATGAAGGGACCGGAGCGATAGAATTTGTGTACGGTTATATGAACATCGGCACGTTCAGTTTTGCTTCTCAATCAGTGAATATTGTTCAAGGATATACCTCCGGAATGAACGGTGCCTCAGTGAGTGCGGCTCCGACTGCAGCGGAATTATTGGTGCAGCAGACAGTGAATACAGCAACATTCTCCAATGCCGGTGCGACCGGAAATCCAACAGATGCGCCCCATAATCTTCAGACGCTCCCTGTATCGTATTCATCCATAAAATTTTCTCCGTCGATACCGACGGCACCTTCAAGTATTACATTCACGTCGGTGACGCAGACATCCATGCAGGTGAACTGGAGCGACTCGCCGAACGAGATCGCGTACACCGTTTACCGTTCCGATGACGGAGGAGCAACATATAATTTTATCACACAGCTTGCTGCCGGAACATTGAATTATAATCAAACGGGACTACTGGCAGGAACGACGTACTATTGGAAGATCTATTCCGTTTCCGAAGGCGGGTTGAGCACAGCATTAACAGGCAGTCAGTCCACAACTGCAGCGGGAGCGGATACTTCGGCTGCCACGGGGTTGTGGAGTTCTGGTGCAACATGGAAGAGCGGAATAGTTCCGACATCAGCCTCGAATGTTGTGATCAACGACGGACATACAGTCACGATCGATCAAAATATCACCGTGAATACTTTATCTGTTGGAAAAGGAACAAGCGGTATCCTGCAGATTGGAAATGATGCAACAGCACGCACTGTCACTGTCATTGGAACGGTCGATGTCCGTGCCGGCGGAACGTTTCGTGTGAACACGGCGTCGAACACATCAGCTCACGTGCTGAATGCGACCGGAAATATTCAAAATGCAGGAACGTTCGACATGTCGTCGGATGCGGACAGCCGTGCCACAACGAACTTCACAAAATCAGGGACACAATCCATTAGCGGATCGGGAGCGACGACCCGATTCTATTTAATGACGATGAATCTGGGAGGAAGCACTTCGAACTTTTTGGATGTGTTCGCAACGAATTTTTCATCATCCACCACAAACTATCTAACACTGACGAGCGGTATCTTCAATCTCGCTACCGGAGTGACCACAACACCGTTCGCCGGGAATGTGACCGTGCCGTTTGCAGGCGGACTGCGTGTGAACAATAGTTCAGCAATTTTGAATACGACCGGTGGAAGCATTACTGTTGCGGGTGAGTTGCGCGTGATGAATGGAACACTCAACATAGGAAATGCTGCGGACAACAATCTGATCTCGAACGGGGGAGTGATCGTTCTTTCCGGCGGAGCGATCAACATTGCAGGACGGTTGGAACAATCCAGCAGTTATGCGCTGACGAATCTCACGGTGAGCAGCGGAACGTTGATTTTGAATACAACGGGAAGTACGTCTGCAACCAATGCACCGTTCAACATGAATGTTCCCGGATCGATCTTCAATATGTCCGGCGGATCGATCATTATCCAAAATGCAGGAAATCCCGGCGGACAGAATCTCGGATTTGTCAACACAAGCTATACTAATTACAGTATCACCGGCGGAACGATACAGATCGGTAATGCATCCACCACGGCATCGTCCACCATCAAAGTGAACGGTTCGATCCCTGTCTATAACTTTGTTGTGAACAATTCCACGGTCACAGCGCAATTAATAACGAATAATCTTTCCGTACTGAACAATCTTTCCATCACGTTGGGAACTCTGAACGCAAACGCGTTGAATATCTCCCTTGCAGGAAATTGGACGGATAATGCAACATTCACTGCAAGTACGGGGAAAGTGACATTCAACGGGACAGGAAGTCAATCCATCACTGACGGAACAGGTGAGACATTCAATAAACTCTTTATCACAAACAGCATCGGCACAGTGACAATGGTGAATAATGTTACTGCAGCCGATTCTTTCGCATTGTACACGGGAACATTCGATATCGGCTCGCAGACATTAACGCTTAATGGAGTCGTTACCGGCGGAGGATCACTGACATGTTCGGCCGCAAGTACCGTCAATTATAACAAAGCAACCTCTGTGCAGAGTGTCCTTGCTGCCAACTATGGAAATCTGACATTCAGTAACTTTGTCAAGACTCTTCCGTCTAGCGGAACTGTCGGAATCGCTGGAACATTCACTGCCGGAAGTGCATAGGGTCATACTATTACCGGAAGCACCATCAATTTCAATTCCTCCGGTGCGCAGAATATTCCTTCGTTCCAGTATAATAACTTAACATTAAGCAATACAGGAACGAAGACATTGCAAGCAGGAGCAGACTCTGTGCTTGGTACATTGTCCGTCGGTGCAAGCAGCACAATTGCAGACGGCGGCGTAGCGCTGAATGTTTTTGGAAGTGTAGCAAATTCCGGTTCGCATTCCGGTGCAGGTTCCATCATTTTCCGCGGAACATCATCGCAATCGTTGACCGGTGCAGGAACATTCCAGAACGTCACGCTGAATAACGCCGCCGGTGTTGTGATGACGGGAAATACCGCGATCAACGGAACGCTGACGTTCACGAGCGGAGTACTTTCGACTGGAACGGATACCGTCACGATCGGTATTAGCGGCAGCGTCTCGCGGACATCGGGCCATGTCTTCGGCTGGCTGAAGAAGAATGTTGCTGTCGGGTCAAGTGTTTCCCGAACCTATGAACTCGGTGATGCTGCTGTTGCAAACTATACTCCCGCAACATTTGTCTTTACGACAGTCTCCGTTGCAGGAAATCTTGCGGTCGGTTCGTTCTCCGGAGAACATACGGATATCAATAATTCATTCATCGATCCGACGGACAATGTGAATCGGTATTGGCAGTCGGTCAATTCCGGCGGTTTGGCATACACCATTGCTTCCGGATATTCTTTGACGCTGACGTTCATCAATCCCGGCGATCTGGATCAGACAACCAACACTGCAAGTTTCAGAGTGAACGTTCACAATGGAGTCCGTTGGGATTCGACAACGGCAGGGTCAAGGACCGCCACAACAACACAGGCGACGGGAGTCGATTCGCTTGGATATTACGTTGTCGGAATGCAGGTAACTTCCGGTGCCTATCGCACAAAGGCGAGCGGAAATTGGAGCGCATTTGCGACTGTATGGGAACGGTTCAACGGCACCACATGGGTTGCAGCAACTGCTTCGCCGACGAGTACGGACGGATTGATTACAATTCAAAACGGACATACAGTGACCGTAGCGGCCGTAGTCACAATCGATCAAACAGTCGTTGAAGCAGGCGGTACGCTCATCATCAACGGCGGGAATCTAACACTGGCTTCAATGGCAAATGCTTTACTGGTGAACGGCACTTTGATATGGTCGGCAAATACTTTTAGCGGTGCAACAATTACAACGTTACGGTTTGGCGCAGGGGGATTGTATCAGCATAACCTTACCAATGCGGCACAGACAGCCATTCCGTCCGCAACATGGAACCCATCGGCGGTCTGTGAAATTACCGGTGCAACGCTTGCCGCGAATAATGCATTTCGAACCTCGCTGAGTGCACAGGCATTCGGTACGTTCAAATGGAATTCCAGCGGAATGTCGGCGCAAAGCGTCTTCAATGGCTCCCTCGATTCTGTCGGTGGAGATTTTGTTACAACGAATACCGGTTCTTCCAGTATCGTGCTCTATACTAATCAGACCACGGCAATGCAGATTGGAGGAAGTTTTGTAGTGAACGGCGGCACGGTGATCGTGAAGAATAATACAGGTGCAGCTACCATCAATGTCGGCAGGAATGACAGTATCTCATCCGGTTCACTGACATTAAGTTCTTCAACCGGTGCGGTGTATCTGAAAGGGAATGGAGGGTTGTATGTTTCGGGAGGAACACTTGATATTTCTGGAGCGGCAGTGACGGATTCCGTAACGATCCACACAAATCTCTCTCTCACCGGAGGAACGGTTACTTCCAGCGGCGGGACCGGAATTATCGCTCTTCAGGGGACGACGGACGAGAT